>NZ_JBMPPD010000007.1:0-115967 GCF_049339825.1 Undibacterium sp. RuRC25W
GCGAGGAACGAACGAAAACACGAATGGATTGATTAGGCAATACTTTCCGAAGAACAGAGATTTCACCACGATTACACAACAGGAGATTGATCACGCCATGAAAAGACTGAATAATCGACCAAGAAAAAGATTAGGATACCTTACACCCAATCAGGTATTCTTCAAAAATACGCTTGCACTTCAAAATTGAACTCGCGAAAGGAAATAAATAAGATGAACAACCTAAAACTGTTTTTACTTTGTTCGTTAAGCACCGCCTTACTGACAGGATGCGGTGGGTCTTTTGAGGGGACTATTGGTGGAGCGGTGACAGGTTTGTCTGGCGGGACGTCTGTCACGCTGCTCAATAACGGCACAGACTCACTGACCGTCAATGCGAACGGTAACTTTACTTTTGCAACAAAAGTGTCAGCTGGCGGCGCCTATAACGTGACTGTGTCAACGCAACCAATTAACGAAACATGTTCTGTCACAAATGGTTCTGGGACGATCAGTAACTTAAATAGTTCGAACGTGACAAACATCGCCGTAAGCTGTCTGGCGAACGTGTCAAGTAGTAACTATGTCTACGGCAATGTCACGGGGCTACAATCAGGGCAGAGTGTGATTTTGCAGAATAATGCTAAGGACAACTATACGAGTACTGGTGGAAGTTTTATATTTCCTACTCCACTGGCTGTCGGGGCAAAATATGTGGTGACTGTCTATACGCAACCAACGAAACAAACCTGTACCGTTAGCAATGGCTCTGGCACAGTTGGTAACGGCGTTATTGCGCAAATTACTTGTCAATAATCTGTACTCTCTGAAAGGTATGCTATTTGCAGATTGTGCCGTATATGGTCAGTCTTTCAGAGAAATATCCTCCTCGATGTCATTGAATGATGTCAGTGAACGAAGGCGTTCAACTGAGAGCGAGTTCTGGTGCGACGAGTGGAATTTCGATATGAACGGTTGTGCCAGCACCAAGTTGGCTCTGGACGTTGATATGCCCCCCTAGAATACCTTCGATCAAGTTATAACAGATACTCATACCTAGCCCATTATTGCCTTTTCCAAGACGGGTAGTAAAAAAAGGATCAAAAATACGTTGCAGCGTTTCCTCAGACATGCCACAACCATCATCGGAAAAACTCAGCCATAACTTATGATGATTACTTTGGGCTGTAATGTGGATCAGTCCCTGATGTTTTCCTTCAAACCCGTGGGTGAGTGCATTGTCAAACAAGATAGCAATGATTTGTTCTATCGTTTCAGGGTAACTGTGAAGAATGATCGTCGGTGCGACGTCAATTTTTATTGCCCAGCGCGACTCTTTATCATTTAATGAGAGTAAGGTGATTGTTGTTTCTATGACTGTTTTAAGATCAAATTTTTTCTTTTCATCAGACTCCTGATCGACGGATATTTTTTTAAAATTTTCTACTAACTCACCGGCACGACCTAGTCCACGAGCAATCATATTCATCGCCTCATGTGTCTGTGCGAGATAGTCAAGCATTTGTCCGCGCTTTAATGGTTCACCACTTTTAATGATCGTTTCAAATGCCTGATTTTTTTCATCCAGTGTCGTGGCAACGGTGAGGCAATTGCCTATTGGCGTGTTGAGTTCGTGGGCCACGACAGCAACGATTCTACCGAGCGCGGCTAATTTTTCAGATTGAATTAACTGGGCTTGGGTTTGTTGCAGACGATCAAGTGTGTTTTGTAACTGATGCGTCGTGTTTTGCAGCTCGTTGGTTTTTTCCCGTAAATTAGTTTCGCGATCATATAAGTGCTGATAATGGCGTACTCGGTTGAGCAGTAAATTATCGTCAATCGGCTTGGTGAGGTAGTCGACAGCGCCGAGGGCATAACCTTGTTGAATAAACGCTTCGCTGCGTAAATGTGCTGTCAGAAAAACGATGGGAATAGTTCGGGTGCGGTCCATCATCTGTAGATGGCGTGCAGTCTCGTATCCATCCATTTTTGGCATCTGGATGTCGAGTAAGATCAGATGAACCTGATGCTGGATGCACAGCAGCAGTGCGTCTTCACCGGAGCTTGCTTCTAGAATTTTGATTCCCGGCAATTTTGTCAATAATAGCTTGAGTGCAAAGATATTATTAACATTATCGTCGACGATCAGTACTAAAAATTCTTCAGTCATTATTCTTCTCGTTGTTCCGACGATAAATTGTCGTCCCCTTAATGAAAGGAGTCAATCCAACCGAGCGTGCCAGAACATCTAAGCCATCCTGGGGACCCAGCACCAGAAAACCATCACTATGCAAAGAAAGAAAAAAACGCTGCAATATTTTTTTTTGTAATTCTGTGTCGAAATAAATTAAGACATTACGACAGATAATAAGCTGAAATTCATTAAAACTTCCATCATTGACCAGCGAGTGTTGATGAAAAGTGGGAAGTTTTTTGTAATTTCCTTTCAAACTCAGATAGCGAGAATTCACATCGACGTAATTGTTAAATTCCCCGGGCCCCTCAGTTTGCAAATAATTGCTCTCCGCTATTACCAGCTCTTCTAATGGATAGCTAGCGGTTGCCGCGATATCGAGTAAGTGCTGGTTGATATCCGTCGCAAAAATCCTGCATTTTTTTTCAATGTGTAATTCGTGGGCCAGAATTGCTAAAGAGTAAGCTTCTTCTCCAGTTGCGCAGCCAGCAGACCAGATACGGATCACCGGAAAACTATTCAGATACGGAAGTACATGTTGTCGTAGTTGGGTAAATTGCGCTGGATGACGAAAAAATTGTGTTACCGCAACGGATATTTCCGCTAACATCCGTTCAAATAAAGAATCGCTGGAAAGAACGGCTAACTGAAAATCAGCAAAGTGGGGAAAATGAAAACGGTCCATCAGATGTTGAATACGACGCGCTAGACTGTCGCGCTGATAGTTTTTAAAATCAAATCCATACTGCAGATCGAGCGCATGTAAAAATCCGCTGAGCGCGTTATCACTCAGGGAGGATGTGTCGTTTTCAAGATAGGCTGCCAAAATACTAGCAATGACTTGATGTCTGAACACGTAATGGTTCTGACTGGCTTTTTTAATAGCATCGGGCATTGCCGTTCCACCAGCGCATTCGGATGAGTCCTCAATAATGACCGTCGCCCCCGCCTCCTTTAACGCTGTACAGCCTGCGACACCATCGCTGCCTAATCCACACAAGACAACCGCCGTTGTTTTGTCACCATATTCCAGCGCCAGTGACTCAAACAACACATCAATTGATGGTCTGGCAAATTGCATTTTTTTATCTTGCGTCAGATAAATGAACCCATGTGCTACTTTCATGTGATGACCGGGTGGAGCAATATAAATCGTCCCAGGGACAACGCGAACCATATGATGTGGCATCACGACAGCGTAATTCGTTTTTACCCGTAGCAGACTATCCAATAAATTAATTTGGTCTTCTAGAACGTGTTGTAAAACAAAGATGCTACTTTTTTCTACTGGTAGTTTCTCGACGATATACATCAGCTTATCGAGACTATTGGCTGATCCAGCGATAGCGAGCACCTGGCATTGCAAACTTCTTTTTACATCCGCTTCTACTATTTTTTGCTGTACTGGCAAATTTAGGCGTAATAAACGCTGACCTAATAAACTGTGATAAGTAACCACTTTAAATTCCGGACGGCGATCTGCGCACTCACGCAGAATCGCTAGCACTTCTGCTGTGAGATGATCAGCATCATAAAAATCGATTTCTAATGATGTCTGCTCAGCAGTTGCATTGATGGCTGACATTAATTCTTGAATGTCGATATCACTTTGAATTTTTCCCAAGACACAAATTCTCTGGGACCTCTCAGACTGTCGAATGAATATGTCCACCTTAACGTTGCCCCTGACGATTAACCCATTTCTTTGACATATTGATCAGGTCATCAAAGTCAACAGGCTTGGACAAATAATCGTTAGCGCCAACGTCAAGAATACGCTGCTTATCCTGCGGCATCGCTTTTGCTGTCAATGCAACGATAGGAATATCGGCCAGCAGATGGTTTTTCCGCACCGCTGCGATGACTTCAAAACCATCCATTTCTGGCATCATAATATCCATCAAAATAAGATCGACCCCTTCTTTTTCTAATATACTTAACGCGAGCCTGCCATTGATTGCACACAGTACTTTTGCCCCGTGTTGTTCCAGCGCAGCTGTCACCGCAAACAGATTCCGTGGGTCATCATCAACAATCAAAATCGCGTGTCCAGCCAATTCTTTCTGATGCGTATCTCGACCACTGTTGATTGGTTTAATCGCAGGTATTTGCTTGAGTTGATTCAAGAATCGTTCAATATTGAGTTGTAATCTTGATTCAGACTGTGGCGTATTGACAATGATGCAGTCAGAATAGCGCTGTAAGCTTGCCTCATCGCTTTCGCCCAGATTGTCTGAACTAAAAAAAATCAGGGCTGTGTCCGTATGATTTTGTTTCGTCGTTAGCGCAATTTCAAGGCCACGCTGAACCGTGATTCCTGTCAGGTCAATAATCGCGATACTCCAGTTACGTTCGGTGGTGATGGTGGAGATATCTTTGTCTGCGTGAACTTCCTCGAGGTGCATTGCATCGTGATCAGGATAAGTCGTGAGTAATCTTTTGACGTCTGCTGTACTAATGCCGCCACTACAGATGGTGAGTACCGATTGCGCGCGCGTGTTATGAACGAATGAGAGCAAGGTCACTTCCGCTTCGATCAACTGACTTTCATTGGCCGGTTTTTGGAGATAACCTATGCTTTGTGTCAACTCTTTGGCTGCGCTGTGATCTCGGGCTGACACAATATAAACTGGGATCGACGCGAGATCCCGTGATGATTTAATTTTTTCCAATACCAACGCACCATCCATATCAGGTAATCCTAGATCGAGTAAGATTCCGGATGGTTGATAGCTACGCGCCATAGCGATACCCTGTGCCGCATTTTCAGCGAGAATTGTCTTGTACCCGAGGCGGCGATTGATTTCCAGTAGCGCCAAACGAAATACAGGATCATCGTCGATCAACAAAATTAGCTTATCACCTTCTTTGATTTGCAGACGGTCATCGATGAGTGGTTGAAGCTCTGCGGCACTCGACAATTTGGCAGCCTGAGTATTACTAACTTTAGCTACCCAGCCAACCGGTTTTTCAGGCAAATAGAGAGAGAAGGTGCTCCCTTCATTTGTCGCACTGTGAATCTCAATGACACCTCCTAATAATGTTGAAATACTCTGACTGATAGTCAGGCCGAGACCAGTACCTCCGAATTCGCGTGATGTTGAGCCATCGGCTTGACGAAAAGCTTCAAAAATTACTTCTTGTTTTTCTTTCGGGATACCTACTCCTGTGTCGATCACACTCAGACAAATAGGTAAGCGGTGGTCTGGTCGTCTACTTAATCGCAGCGTAACACTGCCTTTTTTTGTAAATTTAAACGCATTTGAAAGGAGATTTCTCAGAATCTGTGCCAGCTTATCGTGATCGCTCACAAAGTCGGTTGTTAACTGATTATCGATCACGAACGCTATATTTTTTTCTTCAGCTTGGGCGCTAAACAAATCGTGCAGGTAGGAAGAAAAAGCGCTTGTGGAGATTTCTGAATAAAAGATATCCATATGACCTGCTTCGATCTTAGACAGATCCAACACGTCGTTGATCAACGCTAATAAATCTTTGCCAGATCGCAGGATGACTTCAGCGCGTTTGACATCTTCCGGTGACAGCGATTGATCATTGTTCGTTGACATGATTTTTGATAGCAAAATAATCGCATTAAGTGGTGTGCGTAACTCATGCGACATATTGGCTAAAAACTCGGATTTATATCTGCCTGAATTCTCTAAATCTTTCGCTTTCAGATCAAGTTTAAGTTGGGACTGTTTTAAAGCCTGATTATTTTGTTCCAAAATGAGCTGCTGTTCTTCCATTTGGGAATTTGCCTGACGTAGTTCTTCACTCTGTTGCTGCAGTTGTTGTTGCTGTTCTTCCATTTGTGTATTAGCGAATTGCAGACGTTCACTTTGTTGGCGTGCATCTTGTTCGGTTGTCGTCGCCTTCGTTAATAAAGTGCGGATGTTCTCTCGCTGCCCCGCGATATAGAGGAACGAGGCGATGATTCCACATGCAGTGGATAAAAAATCTAATTCACTAGGTTCAAATTTAATGAAACTCGCTAACTCTACAACCCCCATCAATGCGCCATCTCGCAGCAATGGATAGGTATAGGTAAAGAGTGGCTTGCTGCTGGTGGTGCCTGTCTTGATTGGTGCCGCATCGTGATCAAGGGTAGTGAGAATGATAGGCTTTCGCTCGCGTGCTACCTGACCAATAGCACCTTCTCCAAGCTTGAATCGTGAACCCCGAGGGGCAGCCTCTGAGTACATGTAACTTCCCATCAGATCTAAGGCGTCATCATTGTCTTTGTAGATATAAATGACCGCACGCCCGGCGTTGAGATATCGCCCTAGGATGGCGGCGCTGATGTCTGCTAATTCCTCAATAGAGTAATCGCCCGTTAGCGCACTGGTAAGCTGCCCATTACCGTCTTTGAGCCAGTTACTGGTGTCATTATCTATTTTTGCATCCTGCAGTAAGGCGGTCATGTTATTGATCGATAAACTCAGCTTGTCATGCTCAGATAAAATCTTTACTTTCTTAGAAAAATCACCTTTACCAATCAGATCGGTCTGTACTGCGAGATCGTCGAGATTACGGACCAGTTTTTTGATGTTGCCTAGCAAACTATCTTCGGGTGCTTTATCTACATCTTGACTTAAGTACAGGTCTCCCGTTGCTACACGTTTGACGATCTCAGTGACTTGCTGAGGATCCCCGCCTAAATTACGCAACACAGCACGCGTTAGCAAAAGGCAGATAACGGTAATGATGGCGAGCATTAGGATAGAGATTAGGATGCTCTCGACGAGTGCTTGACTTTTAGATAGTAGCGCTTCACTGGCACTATCATTGCCTAATTTGGCGTTATAAAGAATGATGTCTTGCATGACCAAATTAAACTGGTCAGCTTGTGCGTGGAACCTCTCACCAGATAGTTGACTGTTGGTTGCAATCTTATTTACTTTGTTTTGCGGTGTCAGTAATGTGTCTATTTCAAAGCTAATGTTCTGCCACAGTGTCTTTAGCTGGTTGAGATAGTTTTGATCTTTTTCATCGCTGATACACGTGGCAGCAAGACAACCATTCGTTTCATATGAAGTCAGATTCGTAGTAATAATATTCCGATTCTTTTCGATGTTTTTTTTAATATCGATCAGTTTTTGTGGATCACTGTTAGAAATATATGAACTCACTAGCAATTGCGTTTGATTAAACGCTTTGCGAGCATTGGTTAAAATTATTATGCTACCAACACTGTTTGAATTACCATAGTTGGCTTTATTAAATACTTTATCGAGCTCAAATAAAATAAAGCTGGAAACGCTGGCGAGGCCAATACCCACTACCAGCACAATAAAAAGCATTTTTTGTTTTAACGTCAAATGCATACATTTCTCCGTAGGAGTCTGGTAATGTGAATCGCGAGTTCGATTTGGTCAGCGTAAAACACACATCCAGAACACAAACGACCTACTGAGTGAGTTTGTTGCAGACCCGATTGCAGTCTAATCTGATGCTGATATATGAGGCGGTGGGGGAAGCTTAAACCATTTTAAGCGCAGATAACTTCCTGTTGTATTGTCTTCAAATACCGTTAAGAAAGCAATAACCTATGTTAGGCCTTAGCGGGAGTGTTGTGGCCTTTCTACCATACGATAAAAAATGTGAGGGCCGACGATGACCTTGTCTGTTGTCGAAGGCTAAAAAGTTAACAACGATAGCTTGGACGGTTATTGTCGTCCCTTCATTTCAACGTTACCTACTTCATTCTGGGCGATCAATACCACGATATGGATACTTACAATTTGTATTACTTTTTTACGATAAAAATTTTAAAAAAGATAATTTAATTATCAAAAAAATTATAAATTTAGAATTTTCAATCAAAAAAAAGAAAAATAATTAAAGAATTTCAGGTTTTTGTAACTTTTCTTGTCAACCGGATTCTTGTTGCCATCGTTTTGGATACTAAAGAATCTTTGCCAGCACTTTTGGGGATAGCGAAGATTCCATTCTAAAAGGAGTCTGGAAATGATTTACGAAATTTTAGTTCGCTCTTCCGATAATAAAAAAATGACATCGGATAATTTGATTTGGATTGAAAGTGATCTACCATCGCGTTCCTTCGAAAAATGGCTGCGTGACCGCGCTTTGCTCGACGGTACATTGCAAGCGCCAGTTGTGCGCTGGAGCATCGTTCAGACGACACGTCAGGCGCATTTCAAATTAGCGACCCAAGCGAAAGCGCTGAAAAGCCGTATTTCTGAACTGATGAGTGCGCAACCAGAAGTCCGCGAAGTTCCAGACGCTTCTAAAGCATTGAGTGCGTTTCGCCTCAAAGCACAAAAAAACGAGATGGTTCCGGCTTACCTGTAATCTGTTTTACCAGATAAGCCAATAACAAAAAAGCACAAGCAGTTCATCGCTGCTTGTGCTTTTTTGTCTGCGTTATATCGCATTCAGGTGCGATGACCTTAGAACTCTTCCCAGTCATCGTTATGGCTTGTATTGCCAAGTTGTGCTTTTACGATTGGCTTGCGAGTTGCGGATGCTGTTGCTGGTTTAGGTAACCGAGTTGGTCGTGATGATGTTGGTAACGGTTGCCTTGCTGTGGCAGGTGTAGATGCTAGGCTTGTGTTGAATTGTTCTGCGATTCTGAATTGTGCTACTACATGGGACAGTTTCGATGACTGCTCCCGCATACTCTCTGCAGCCGCAGCTGCCTGCTCAACCAGTGCTGCATTTTGTTGCGTCATCTGGTCCATTTCATTAATGGCAATGTTGACTTGCTCGATGCCTGAACTTTGTTCCTGACTTGCTGAAGTGATCTCTGCCATGATGTCAGCCACATGCTGAACGCTGGTGACAATTTCTTTCATCGTCCTACCTGCCGTATCGACTAATTTATTACCGTAATCGACTTTTTCAACTGAATCATCGATGAGCGATTTAATCTCTTTTGCTGCTGAGGCGCTACGCTGTGCAAGATTACGTACTTCGGAGGCAACAACCGCAAAACCTCGTCCCTGCTCACCCGCGCGGGCGGCTTCTACGGCAGCATTTAATGCCAGAATATTGGTTTGAAATGCAATCCCATCAATAACTGAAATAATATCGACGATTTTGTTTGAGCTCTCTTTAATGGAGCCCATGGTCGTGACGACCTGTTCGACAACATCACCCCCTTTGATTGCAACACCCGTCGCGGTGACGACCAACTGATTAGCCTGACGTGCATTATCGGCATTTTGTTTGACTGTCGAGGTCAACTCTTCCATGGAAGAGGCGGTTTCTTCTAATGAGCCGGCCTGAGATTCAGTACGCGACGATAAGTCCGAATTGCCAGCGGCAATTTCACTTGCCGCCACATGAATCGTTTCGGTTCCTTGTCTGACGTCTGCAATCACGTGGCTCAACCCTTCGCTAATGCCATTAATTGCCTCCACGAGCTCGCCAATCTCATCTTGCCGCCGGATTGTGACTGAATGAGTCAGATCACCTTGCGCCATTTTTTTGGCAATATCGGTTGCATCGATCAATGGCTTAGTGATTGAGCCGGTAATAAGCCAGGCGAGGACCGCGGATAAACTTGCCGCGATGATAGTCAAGATGATCATGACATTGCGACTACTTTCGTAGGTCGCTGCGATATCATCGGCAGTCTGGTCAATCTGTTCGCGCTCAAGCTTGAGTAATTCTTCTATTTTTTTAATGTAATTTACAGAGGCAGGAATGAAAATTTGTTCCAATGCTTGATTCGCCTCATCTGTTTTTTCTTCCTTTTTTAGGGCGATGACTTTTTCTCTGCCATCAAGGTAGGCTTTTCTGGCTTCTAAAATTTCTTTAAACAAGGATTTCTCCTTGTCGGTATTTAAATGTTCTTCGATCGATTTTTGCAACATCCCTGAGGTACGTGTGGATTCGTCCTGATCGGCTTTGAAGAAAGCGGCGAGGGAGGGATCCGTGCTTTTGGCAATGGCAGTTGTACGACGAACCCCAGTATGAATGTTCCGGTACCAATCACTGACCAGGCGTTCAGTGGTTAAAGGATCTTTTAACAACTCTCGTGTTAAATTAGCAACGTTACTCAATCGTGTTAATGCGACTAGCGTAGTAATTAGCGATAGTGCAAGGATCAAGGTAAATCCGAGTCCTAGGCGTTTTCCTACCGATAATTGATTTTTCAGTGAGTTCATCGTTGTCTCGTTATATTGAGTTGTTCTGGATATTCCGTGCAATCGTTTTATCTGACCGGCGGTGGAGCCGAAAGCAAAGAAAGTTTGTGCGCAATACGGATTTTTTTGCACATCAGTTGTTTTAAATCATATTTCCGTGGGATTTTATTATCCCAGAACAAATTGAATTGTTGATGACTTTATCCTGATTTGAAATATTTTATTTAAGCAAAACATCGATATGACGATCAGTTTTATTGGTCAGTCGAGGTAATTTCAATTTTCTGCGAGCCTTCTGTTCTACAATTGAGCTATTTTTGGACCCCACTGTATGGCAAGACTTCCTCGTTTGGTCATTCCACATGCTTTGCATCACGTGATACAGCGCTGTCATGATGGCATCTCATTGTTTAGAGATGATGACGATTACCGAACGTTTCTGGGTTTTTTATTGCAGGCGTCAAAGCAATATCGCGTGGCGATTCACGCCTATGTGCTGATGCCAGATCATGTGCATTTTGCGGTGAGCCCCTCGGATGAGCAGGGGTTAAGTAAGATGATGCAGTTTATTGGACGTTTTTATGTTCCTTACTTCAACAGGAAATATCAACGTTCCGGAAGTTTGTGGCAAGGAAGGTTTAAAGCGACGGTGCTGGAGGCGGAAACTTATTTTCTGCCCTGCAGTGTGTATATGGAGACCAATCCGGTCAGGTCAGGACTGGTGCCTGATGCAGCTCAATATCCGTGGTCAAGTTATCAACATCATGCAGGGCAAAGGTTGGACCCACTGGTTTCTGACCATCCTATTTTTTGGGCTTTGGGTAATACCCCATTTCAACGTGAAGCCAATTACAAAGAAATGATTGCATCATCTGTTTCGTCCAAAGAAATTAAGGTCCTCACGGAAGCGACAGATAAGGGGTGGCTGTTGGGCTCCGCAGGATTCAAAAATGAGATGGCAAAGCTCAGTGAGCGGAGAGTCGAGCCTGCGAAGCCAGGGCGTCCGCGCAAGGACGTGCAGGACTAAGACGCATTGAAGAGGCCTGAGGCGACGACCTCTATCCATGCCCCAAATGAATATAAATTGACTCTGACCCTAGTAAAAATTTACTCCAATTAACGATAAATTTATAGCACTCTGACCCTGAATATTTTAGTTGAACTTTCTTTTGCACTGCACTATTCTCTTTCTCAGACTTTCAATTTTGCTCTCTGGAGATAGCTATGCAAGCCCAAGGTTTATACGATCCATCGAACGAACATGACGCCTGTGGTGTAGGTTTTATCGCGCACATCAAAGGTAAGAAAAATCACGCCATCGTTGAACAAGGCTTGCTGATTTTAAAAAATCTCGATCACCGGGGTGCTGTGGGTGCCGATGCCCTGATGGGCGATGGCGCAGGTGTATTGATTCAGATTCCAGATCAGTACTATCGCGAAGAAATGGCCAAACAGGGCGTGCAATTGCCGCCACCTGGCGAATATGGTGTGGGTATGATTTTCCTGCCTAAAGAACATGCTTCTCGTCTTGCTTGCGAACAGGAAATCGAACGCGCTGTCCGCATAGAGGGTCAGGTCGTTTTGGGTTGGCGTGATGTACCTGTGGATCGCGATATGCCAATGTCGCCGACGGTACGCGAAAAAGAACCAGTGATTCGTCAGATTTTCATCGGTCGTGGTCCAGATATTATGGTGACTGACGCGTTAGAGCGTAAGTTATACGTGATTCGCAAGTCAGCAGTTCATGCGATTGAAGCCTTAAAACTGATTCACGGTAAAGAATACTTCGTACCATCCATGTCTGCCCGTACCATCGTCTACAAAGGCTTGTTGCTGGCCGATCAGGTCGGCGTCTACTACAAAGACTTGCAGGACGAACGCTGCGTTTCTGCGCTGGCGTTAGTGCATCAACGTTTCTCTACTAATACATTCCCAGAATGGCCACTGGCTCACCCGTACCGCATGATCGCGCACAACGGTGAAATCAACACAGTCAAAGGCAACTTCAACTGGATGCGTGCTCGTGAAGGCGTCATGAAGTCTGCCGTTCTGGGTGATGATTTGCAAAAACTGTATCCGTTGATTTTCGAAGGTCAGTCAGATACCGCCAGTTTTGATAATGCGCTTGAATTATTGGTGATGGCGGGTTATCCAATTGCTCAGGCAATGATGATGATGATTCCAGAGGCATGGGAAAACCACGGCATGATGGACGAAAACCGTCGTGCATTCTATGAATACCATGCAGCGATGATGGAACCATGGGATGGTCCAGCGGCAATGGCCTTTACCGATGGTCGTCAGATCGGCGGCACGTTAGATAGAAATGGTCTGCGTCCAGCGCGTTATATCGTGACTGACGATGATCTGGTGGTGATGGCATCGGAATCCGGCGTATTGCCAATTCCAGAATCCAAAATCATCAAAAAATGGCGTCTGCAACCAGGTAAGATGTTCCTCATTGATTTGGAAGCAGGTCGTATTATTGATGATAAAGAGATCAAAGATACCTACGCCAATGCGAAGCCTTACAAGCAATGGATTAGCTCTGTTCGTATTAAGCTCAACGAACTTAAAGGGACAGTCGACGCGCAACCAGAATCGGCTACGATACTCGATCGTCAGCAGGCGTTTGGTTATACCCAGGAAGACATCAAGTTCCTGATGACGCCAATGGCGGTCAGCGGCGAAGAAGCGATTGGTTCTATGGGTAATGATTCGTCATTAGCCGTCATGTCTAACAAACTCAAGCCTCTGTACAACTACTTCAAACAGCTGTTTGCGCAGGTCACTAACCCACCAATCGATCCTATCCGCGAAGCGATGGTGATGTCGCTGGTGTCGTTTATTGGACCAAAACCAAATCTGCTTGATACGAACAATATCAACCCACCAATGCGCCTCGAAGTAGCGCAACCGGTATTGAATTTCGACGATATCGCTAAGTTGCGTAACATCAGCGCCAATACGGGCGGCAAATTTAAATCCTATGAACTCGATATCTGCTATCCGGTCGCATGGGGCAAAGATGGCATTGAAGCGCGTCTGGCATCTATTTGTGCTGAAGTGGTTGATGCGGTTAAATCCGGCCATAACATCATGATCATCACTGATCGTAAGATGGATGCTAATTTTGTCGCCATTCCAGCGTTATTGGCGACATCCACCGTGCATCAGCATTTGGTCAGCAAAGGCTTGCGCACCACAACAGGCCTCGTCGTCGAGACAGGTTCCGCTCGCGAAACGCACCATTTTGCTTTGCTAGCAGGGTACGGTGCTGAGGCTGTTCATCCTTACTTGGCAATGCAAACACTGGCTGAGCTGGCTAACAGTTTGCCAGGCGATATTTCTGCTGAAAAAGCGATTTATAACTACACCAAAGCGGTCGGTAAAGGTCTCATGAAAGTCATGTCCAAAATGGGCATTTCGACTTATATGTCTTACTGTGGTGCCCAGATTTTTGAAGCAATTGGCCTCAATAAATCATTGGTCGACAAATACTTTAAAGGTACTGCATCTAACGTCGAGGGTATTGGCGTTTTTGAAGTCGCTGAAGAAGCATTGCGTTTGCATACATTAGCGTTCAGTGCAGATCCTGTGCTTGAAAATGCGCTTGATGCTGGTGGTGAGTATGCATTCCGTATCCGTGGTGAAGATCACATGTGGACGCCAGATGCGATCGCCAAGTTGCAACACTCGACACGTGCCAATAACTACAATTCGTACAAAGAATATGCGCAGATCATCAACGATCAATCCAAGCGTCATATGACTTTGCGCGGTTTGTTTGAATTCAAAATCGATCCGGCGAAAGCGATCCCACTGGATCAGGTAGAGTCAGCGAAAGAAATCGTTAAACGCTTCGCAACGGGCGCAATGTCACTTGGTTCGATTAGTACTGAAGCGCATGCGACACTAGCGATTGCGATGAACCGTATCGGCGGTAAATCTAACACAGGTGAGGGCGGTGAAGATCCAGCGCGTTACCAGCAAGAACTCAAAGGCATTCCAATTAAGCAAGGTGAAAGTCTCGCATCGGTGATTGGTCGTGAACAGATCGAAGTGGATATCCCTCTGCAAGATGGCGATTCGCTGCGTTCACGTATTAAACAGGTAGCCTCTGGTCGCTTTGGTGTGACTGCTGAATATCTGATTTCTGCTGATCAGATTCAGATCAAAATGGCGCAGGGCGCCAAGCCTGGCGAAGGTGGCCAGCTGCCAGGTCACAAGGTGTCCGAATACATTGCTAAGTTGCGTTTCTCTGTTCCTGGTGTGGGCTTAATTTCGCCACCACCGCATCACGATATTTATTCGATTGAAGATCTGGCGCAGCTGATTCATGACTTGAAAAACGTCAATCCAAAAGCATCGATCTCAGTCAAGTTGGTCTCCGAAGTGGGTGTTGGTACGATTGCAGCGGGTGTATCTAAAGCGAAAGCAGACCACGTTGTGATCGCTGGCCATGATGGTGGTACAGGTGCATCACCGTTGTCGTCGATTAAACATGCAGGTACACCATGGGAGCTGGGCTTGTCCGAGACACAGCAGACCTTGGTACTGAATGGCTTGCGTGGTCGTGTCCGCGTACAAGCTGACGGTCAGATGAAAACCGGTCGTGACGTTGCGATTGCTGCGATGCTCGGCGCGGATGAAATCGGCTTTGCGACAGCACCGCTGGTAGTTGAGGGTTGCATCATGATGCGTAAGTGTCACCTCAATACCTGCCCAGTTGGTGTGGCAACACAAGATCCGGTACTGCGTGCCAAGTTCTCTGGTAAGCCAGAATATGTTGTGAACTACTTTTTCTTCGTTGCAGAAGAAGTACGTCAGATCATGGCGCAACTGGGCGTACGTACGTACGATGAATTGATCGGTCGTGTTGATCTGCTCGATAAATCCAAAGCAGTTTCGCACTGGAAAGCAAAAGGTCTTGATTTTGCGAAGATCTTCCATCAGCCAGAAACCACTGCGCATTCCGATATCCGCCATGTTGATGTACAAGATCATGGCCTCGAAAAAGCACTGGATAACAAACTGATCGCACAAGCGAAGAGCGCGTTAGAAACTGGCGAAAAAGTATCCTTCATTTCGCCAATCAAAAACTTAAACCGTACCGTTGGTGCGATGTTGTCCGGTGAAGTAGCGAAGAAATACGGTCATGCTGGTTTGCCAGACGATACGATTCATATTCAGTTGCAAGGGACAGCAGGTCAGTCAGCTGGCGCATTCTTGGCGCAGGGTGTGACGCTAGATCTGGTGGGCGAAGGTAACGATTACGTCGGTAAAGGTTTGTCTGGTGGTCGCATCATCATTCGTCCAAATACTGAATTCCGTGGTTGGGCTGTTGACAATATCATCTGCGGCAATACCGTTTTGTACGGTGCGATCTCTGGTGAAGCATTTATCAATGGCGTTGCTGGCGAACGTTTTGCTGTCCGTAACTCTGGTGCCGTGACAGTCGTTGAAGGTACTGGCGATCATGGTTGCGAATACATGACTGGTGGTACGGTCATTGTTCTGGGTAATACCGGACGTAACTTTGCAGCGGGTATGTCAGGTGGTATCGCCTACGTGTACGATCCAGACGGTGAATTTGAAGCGAAATGCAATATGTCCATGGTGACACTGGAGCCCGTATTGGCAGGCGATGTTCAGGCAGCGACGATTGACAAAGCTATCTGGCATAGCCGCCTTCGTGGTGGTGAAGGTGAAACGGATGAAGCGATCTTACGCACCTTGATCGAGCGTCATTTCAAGCACACAGGCAGCACACGTTCACGCAATTTGCTGGATGACTGGGCACGCAGCCGCGCCAAATTCGTTAAAGTATTCCCGACTGAATACAAACGAGCATTGGCTGAAATGTATGCCGCTAAACAAGCTGCAACAGTGGTGGTGAAGGCTGCGTAACACCAAGCTTAGCCATGTATTGCCTCTTACGTCTCAGTCTCACTGGCGTAAGAGGAAAAAATGAATTCAGGGCGGCCAGCCCGCAACGATATTGAGGTCAGATTATGGGTAAAGTAACCGGATTTATGGAATACCAGCGCTTGCAAGAAGCCAGCGAAGCGCCACAGTCACGTAAAAAGCATTACAAAGAATTTTTGGTGCATCTCGATGATGCGCAATCTAAGGTGCAAGCTGCACGTTGCATGGATTGTGGTATCCCGTTTTGTAATAACGGTTGCCCAGTCAATAACATCATTCCTGACTGGAATGACCTGGTCTACAACGGCAACGTGAAGCAAGCATTAGAGGTCTTGCATTCAACCAATAACTTCCCAGAATTTACTGGTCGTATTTGTCCAGCACCGTGCGAATCAGCATGTACATTGGGGATTAATGAAGATGCAGTCGGCATTAAATCGATTGAGCATTACATCATCGATAAAGGCTGGGAAAACGGTTGGGTAACAGCAAAAGTACCAACAACCAAAACAGGTAAAAAAATTGCGATTGTTGGCTCGGGTCCTGCTGGTCTGGCCGCGGCACAGCAACTCGCACGTGTCGGACACGACGTCACGGTTTTTGAAAAGAATGACCGTGTCGGTGGTTTGCTGCGTTACGGTATTCCCGATTTTAAAATGGAAAAGTCGCATATCGATCGCCGTGTTGAGCAGATGCAAGCGGAAGGCGTGACTTTCCTTACTGGTGTGTTTGTGGGTAAAGATTTCCCAGCATCCATTACCAACTGGTCAAAAGAAACCATTTCACCAGAACAGTTACAAAAAGAATTTGATGCAGTGATCATCGCCGGTGGTGCAGAAACACCGCGTGATTTGCCAGTGCCAGGGCGCGAGCTCAAAGGCGTGCATTTTGCGATGGATTTTTTGCCTGTGCAAAACAAAGTCAATGCGGGTGACAAGGTCAAAGACCAGATCATGGCAAGCGGCAAGCATGTTGTTGTGATTGGTGGCGGTGATACTGGCTCTGATTGCGTCGGTACGTCAAATCGCCATGGTGCAAAATCTGTTGCGCAATTCGAATTAATGCCACAACCGCCAGAGCAAGAAAATAAACCGATGGTTTGGCCGTACTGGCCAACCAAATTGCGCACATCGTCTTCGCATGAAGAAGGCTGTGAGCGTGATTGGGCGGTAGCAACGAAGCGTCTGGAAGGAAAAGCCGGCAAAGTGGATAAGCTTATCGCTTGCCGCGTCGAATGGAAAGACGGAAAAATGCAAGAAGTGCCGGATTCTGAATTTGAAATGAAAGCGGATCTGGTCTTGCTGGCGATGGGCTTTGTTTCTCCGGTGCAGCAAGTGTTGGATGCGTTTGGTGTCGATAAAGATGCCCGCGGCAATGCTAAAGCGACGACAGATGGTATTGGTTGCTATAAAACCAACGTCGACAAGGTGTTCGCTGCAGGTGATATGCGTCGCGGTCAGTCTCTGGTGGTTTGGGCGATCCGCGAAGGCCGCCAGTGCGCACGCGAAGTTGATGCCTTTTTAATGGGCAATTCGGTATTGCCGCGTTAATCCCTCATCGTGAGCGGTCATCGCTCGCGATTGCACCGCCACATCGAATGACTGATTTCTTCTGAAAAGTTGAAATCAGTCATTTTTTTTAAAAAATTACAAAAATTTATAAAATTAATGACTTTAAATTCATTAATTTTACTTGTTAAATAGCAACAAAATGAATAAATAATGACAAAATACGTCTTTTGTTGCTATTTGTTTTGAAAATAATCCTAAAGGCAAAATTATTGCAATTTTCTTGCATTTTTAATATACTTCTTGTCACAACTTCCTTTGCAGATCTGCATTACAATCTAGTTTTTGTAATCACACATCTCTGACGTGGCAAATCTCGTAGAAATTCGTAATGTAGAGTTTAGTTATGGAGCAAGGACAATTTTGTCCGGGCTGACGATGGATTTTCCGCGCGGTAAAGTAATCGCTGTCATGGGCGGTTCTGGATCGGGAAAAACAACTATTTTGCGTCTGATTGGCGGACAAATTCGCCCTCAGTCCGGTGGCATTAGCGTTGACGAACAGCAAATTCCAGAGTTGGATAACAAAGGCTTGTACGCCATCCGTAGAAAGATGGGCATGTTATTTCAACATGGGGCATTATTCACTGATCTTAGTGTCTTCGATAACGTAGCTTTTCCGATCCGTGAACATACAGATTTGACTGAGGCCATGATCCGCGATCTGGTCATGCTGAAATTACAAGCGGTTGGTTTGCGCAATGCGGCAAATCTGATGCCATCAGAGATTTCTGGTGGTATGGCGCGCCGTGTGGCACTTGCACGCGCCGTCGCACTTGACCCGCAACTGATGATGTACGACGAACCTTTCGCCGGACTTGATCCGATATCGATGGGTGTTACCGCCAATCTGATCCGGAACTTGAACGACGCATTGGGGTCTACAACGATACTGGTATCGCACGACGTTCATGAATCTTTTGCTATTGCGGACTATGTTTATTTCTTGTCCCAAGGAAAAATTGTCGCTAACGGTACACCGGAACAAATGCTTGCATCTGAAGATCCTTACGTTAAACAGTTTGTACACGCAGAGGCGGATGGTCCAGTGCCTTTTCACTATCCAGGTAAATCGTTGTTAGAGGATCTGGGCTTGAAAGGGCAGACATTATGATAGAAAACATAGGTAAATGGGTACGCGAGTCTGCGAGTGATTTGGGTTACGCGACACGTAGCTTCTTTTTAATTTTGCGTAGCGCGTCAGGTTTATGGCGCAGACCTCGACTTATTACTGATCAGATTCATTTTATTGGTAATTATTCGCTGATTATTATCGCGATTTCTGGTTTGTTTGTTGGTTTTGTTCTGGGTTACCAGGGCTATTACACCTTGAATCGGTATGGGTCAGAAGAGGCGTTGGGATTGTTGGTTGCCCTGTCGCTGACGCGCGAATTGGGGCCAGTTGTGACTGCGTTGCTTTTTGCGGGGCGTGCGGGGACATCACTGACGGCAGAAATTGGTCTCATGAAAGCCGGCGAACAGTTGGCTGCCATGGAAATGATGGCGGTCGACCCTATCGAACGGGTTTTGGCGCCACGGTTTATCGCTGGCTTGATATCCATGCCGATTTTGACGGCTATTTTTAACGCAATGGGCATTATCGGTGGTTATATCGTCGGTGTGAAACTGATCGGTGTGGATGAGGGTTCTTTTTGGTCCCAAATGCAGGCCGGCGTTGAAGTCTGGCAGGACATCGGTAACGGCGTTATAAAGAGTATCGTATTTGGTTTTGCAGTAACTTTTGTGGCGCTATTCCAAGGGTATGAAGCACAGCCAACGCCCGAAGGCGTGGCACGGGCGACAACGCGTACCGTCGTGATTTCTTCGCTGTTGGTGCTAGCGCTGGATTTCTTATTAACTGCATGGATGTTTCAGTAAACAGCATTGACGGAACCAATCACTTGATAGCAGGTTTTGATACGGAATGTCACCATTGAGATCAATGGATATTGAACGACAATGAAGGCAAATGACAAAGACTCCCCGCTTTTATTAGGGTGAGAGGATTAAGTTAGGAAATAGAATGCAAAAAAAATCTTTAGACTTCTGGGTTGGTTTGTTCGTTGTACTTGGTGCAGCGGCACTCTTGTTTTTAGCGCTACAGGCTGGAAATATGAGTTCACTTTCTTTGGACAAGACCTACGATGTGGTAAGCCGTTTCGACAATATTGGTGGCCTGAAGCCACGTGCTGCCGTTAAAAGTGCAGGCGTGGTCGTCGGGCGGGTTACGGAGATTAAATTTGATGATAAAACGTTTCAAGCAACGGTGACGTTACGTTTGGATACCCGTTACCACTTTCCTAAAGACAGTTCGGCAAAAATCCTGACGGCAGGTTTGCTAGGAGAGCAATATATTGGTTTAGAGGCCGGTGGAGATACCAATAATCTGGTCGCCGGTGACAGAATTAAGATGACGCAGTCGGCAATCGTTCTTGAAAACCTGATCAGTCAGTTTTTATTTAGCAAGTCGGCAGACAGCAGTTCGGATGAGAAAAAATGAAATATCTTACAAATAAAATGAATCAACCTCGTTTTGGGATGTTGTTAACTCTGGCGGTTAGCTTGTTGACAACAGCATGCACTACTGTCACGGTAGACAAGATCAAGGATAAAGCAGATAAAACGATCGACGCGATCGCGGTTAAGACGAACATTGGTCAAAATCCCCGCGATCCGTTGGAAGGCTTTAATCGCGCAATGTTTAATTTCAATGATAGTGTCGACCAAGCGGTAGTTAAGCCTGTGGCACAGGTATATCACGATGTTTTGCCATCCTTTGTTCAAACTGGGATTGGTAATTTTTTCGGTAATATCGGCGATATCTGGAGCGCTTTCAACAGCTTACTTCAAGGTAAAGGCGGAGACGGAGTGACCGGTATTATGCGGGTTGGTCTGAACACGACCTTTGGTCTGGGTGGTTTGCTCGATATTGGTTCACCTGCTGGTTTGACCAAGCATAAAGAAGATTTTGGACAGACGCTCGGTTACTGGGGTGTCAGATCAGGTCCCTATCTGGTTTTACCGGTTCTTGGACCAACGACAGTACGTGATGCCTTGGCTGAACCGGTCGATTTTTACGGTGATGCCTGGTCTTATTACAGACCGATGTACATCCGTAATACCGGCAGTGTTGTTCGTCTGGTCGATTTGCGTGCAGGCGTTCTTGATGCAGGTTCGCTGATTGAAGATGCCGCATTAGACAAGTACGTGTTTATTCGTGATGCCTATCTTCAGCGCAGAGCCAATGAAATCCATCCGGATGACGAGTAAATTCTATTTAGGTTAAGATGGTTAGGTCGGGCATTTAACGGCCCAAAAGAAAAGTAGCTAAATAAACCAATAACCTGTTTTTTTGGCTTCGCTAGATATGGATCAAAAATGAAATTAATGACATCGGTAAAAAGCTTTATTGCACAGATTTTCCTGTTGGCCTTCGTTGGCGCAATGTTATCTACTCCCGCAGTGGCGGCGGACGAGGCACCTGATCAGTTGGTTAAGCGTATCAGTCAAGAAATCCTTGACCTGGCAAAAAACGATAAAGAAATCCAAGCGGGCAATCAAAAGCGCGTCTACGATCTGGTTGAATCTAAGATTCTTCCGTATATTGATTTTCAACGGATGACGTCGTTGGCTGCAGGCAAAAACTGGCGTGACGCAACGCCTGATCAACAACAACAGTTGACGAAAGAGTTCCGCACATTGCTGGTCTTTACTTATTCTGGTGCGATCTCGCAAATTAAAGATCAGCGAGTCGAATTTAAACCGTTGCGCGCTGCGCCAGATGATACTGAGGTTGAAGTTCGTTCCCAGGTGATCCAGTCCCGTGGTGATCCTATTCAGTTGAACTACCGCCTCGCTAAGTCGGCGACAGGCTGGAAAATTTACGATATTAACGTCCTTGGCGCGTGGTTGGTCGAAACCTACAAGGGGACTTTTACTGAAACAATCAGTAAGTCTGGCATTGATGGTTTGATCAAGACTTTGTCTGAAAAAAATAAAAAGCTTGCTGCAGCACCAAATAAAGCTGCTTCAAAATAATTTTTGATTGAAAGTATTCTGTGTATAAATTAGTCGGCGAACTATCCCAGAATAATGCCCGAAAGCAAGTTTCTGCAGGTAATGCAGCAATTGCTCAAGGGCAGTTGGATTTCGATTTTTCGGATCTGTTACAGATAGACTCCACCGCCGTTACCAGTATGATCGAATGGCAACGTCAGGCGTCGCAACTCAAAAAAACGCTTCACTTTCATTCAGTGCCTGCCAGTCTGGTCAGTTTGATACAGCTTTACGGTCTGACAGGACAATTCCAGCTTTCTCCTGCCGAGCGACATTGACGCTTCTCGTCAGGGGAAGTTTTTTCGCGGCTTTGACCGCGTCTTGTTTCAGTTCAATCTCTGAAAATCCCCTATAATCAAAGGTTTCGTCCTTATTAGCGTATTGACGAAGCAAATGATTCATCATTTTTCCGACTTCTTTAGAGCACTTTAGTGCGAGCACGCCACATGGCAGCCATACAAATTAGCAATATACAAAAACGCTATCAGTCTTTACAGGCTTTAGGTGGCGTCTCGCTTTCTATTGAAGAAGGTGAGTTTTTTGGACTTCTCGGTCCAAATGGTGCAGGTAAGACAACGTTGATTTCGATTCTCGCTGGCTTAAACCGTGCTGACGCCGGTACGATTACTGTCAAGGGACACGATGTTGTTACTGATTATCGTCAAGCGCGCAGTAATCTCGGCGTTGTTCCGCAGGAACTGGTATTTGATCCATTTTTTACCGTTCGTGAAACATTACGGATGCAGTCTGGTTATTTTGGGATCAAAAATAACGATAAATGGATTGATGAGATCATGGAAAATCTTGATCTCACCAATAAAGCCGATACCAATATGCGGGCTTTATCGGGCGGCATGAAACGTCGTGTCTTAGTCGCGCAAGCGCTTGTCCACAAACCGCCAGTGATTGTTCTTGATGAGCCGACCGCTGGTGTTGACGTTGAGTTACGCCAGACGCTATGGAAATTCATCGCACGCTTAAACCGGGAAGGACACACCATCGTCCTGACTACACATTACCTTGAAGAAGCGCAGGCATTATGTAATCGTATTGCGATGCTAAAACAGGGTAAAGTCGTGGCACTCGATAGTACCGCCGCGCTGATCAAGCGCATTTCTGGTTCGCAATTACGAGTGACGTTGCGGCAGGACGGTAATATTGCCTTACCACCTGCATTGCGCAGTAAAATCATCAGCCATGAAACACCATCTGACCCACGTCAGCATATCTTGCGCGTCACAGACTATTCGCAAGTAGAAGCAATGCTGGCTCAATTCCGTCAGGCAGGTTGCTTTATTGAGGACATGCAACTGTTGCAAGCAGATCTGGAAGATGTCTTCCTGCAAATTATGGAAGGCTGAAAATGAGAAACATGACTGGTTTTAATACTCTCTTATACAAAGAAGTCCTGCGCTTCTGGAAAGTAGCGACGCAGACCATTACTGCGCCTATCATGACTGCTTTATTGTATTTGCTGATTTTTGGGCATGTCCTTGAAGATCATGTGCAGGTGTACCCAGGCGTGCGTTATACCGCCTTTCTGGTACCGGGACTGGTGATGATGAGCGTGTTGCAAAATGCTTTTGCTAATTCTTCTTCGTCATTGATCCAGTCCAAAATTACCGGCAATCTGGTGTTCGTGTTGTTACCTCCTTTATCGCACTGGGAAATTTTCAGTGCTTATGTGCTGGCAGCGATTCTGCGTGGACTCGCCGTTGGTTCTGGTGTGTTTATTGTGACGGTGTGGTTTGCAAATCTGAGTTTCGTGTCGCCATTATGGATTTTGTTGTTTGCGCTGTTGGGCGCGGCCATGCTGGGAACGATGGGATTGATTGCGGGTGTCTGGGCAGAGAAATTTGATCAATTGGCTGCATTTCAGAATTTCCTGATTATGCCTGCCACCTTCTTGTCTGGCGTGTTTTACTCGATCCATTCTTTGCCACCATTCTGGCTGACTTTGTCGCGTTTTAATCCGTTTTTCTACATGATTGACGGTTTCCGTTTTGGCTTTTTTGGTAAATCCGATGTAGATCCAGTGCATAGTCTGGTGATCGTTACGGTATTTTTTATTTTGCTGGCGACAATTGCATTGCAAATGTTGAAGCGTGGTTATAAGTTGCGTCACTGAGACCGCATCACTGAGATTGCACGATCGTGTGATTGTGTAATGATGCGAGTTAAAAGACGTCATTCATTTAGTTTTAGAAAGATAAGCTGTGTTTCCTACTCCTGAACAAATTAAAAACTACATTGCAGCTGGTCTGGAATGTACCCACCTTGAAGTTGAAGGTGATGGTCAGCATTTTAATGCTGTGATTGTTTCCGCCGCCTTTGCAGGCAAGCGTCCGATTCAGCGTCATCAACTGGTGTACGCTGTGTTGGGTGACCGCATGCGCGAAGAAATCCATGCTTTATCAATGAAAACCCTGACGCCAGAAGAGTATCAAGCATAATGGATAAATTACTGATTACTGGCGGCACTCGCCTGAATGGGGATATCCGTATCTCCGGTGCAAAAAATGCTGCATTGCCGATTTTATGTGCCGCACTCCTGACGTCGGATGAATTGGTATTGCACAACGTCCCGTCGTTGCAGGACGTCAGCACCATGTTTAAATTGCTGCGCCAGATGGGCGTTAGCGTGACGCAAGAAAACGGCGTCACGACCCTGCGTGGCAATGGGATTGATAAACTGGAAGCACCGTACGACATGGTCAAAACTATGCGCGCTTCCATCTTGGTTCTTGGTCCTTTGGTTGCCCGCTTTGGCGAGGCCAAAGTGTCTTTACCGGGCGGTTGCGGCATTGGTTCACGCCCGGTGGATCAGCACATTAAAGGTTTGCAAGCGATGGGAGCAGACATCACCATCGAAGCTGGTTACATCCATGCCAAAGCATCCCGCCTCAAAGGTACACGCGTGGTGACCGACATGATCACGGTCACGGGTACTGAAAATCTGTTGATGGCGGCAACGCTGGCTGATGGGGTGACGATTCTGGAAAACGCCGCGCGTGAACCGGAAGTTACCGACCTAGCCAACCTGCTCGTCGCGATGGGGGCGAAAATTGAAGGTATCGGTACCGACCGTCTAGTAATTGAAGGTGTTGACCGTCTACATGGCGCGACGCACACAGTAATTTCAGATCGGATTGAAACGGCGACCTTTTTATGTGCTGTTGCTGCTACGGGCGGTGACATTACCGTGACCAACACACGTACAGATATTCTGGATGTGGCGCTGGATAAGTTACGTGAAGCAGGTGTGGTTCTGACGACCGGCCCTGACTGGATCCGCGCGCAAATGAGTGCACGTCCAAAAGCGGTGGGATTCCGTACAACCGAATACCCAGGTTTTCCAACCGATATGCAAGCCCAGTTTATGGCGATGAACTGTATCGCAGAGGGCAATAGCCGTGTTACTGAAACGATTTTCGAAAATCGCTTTATGCACGTGCAAGAACTCAACAGACTCGGTGCGTCAATCGATATTGACGGTCATACCGCCAACGTCAATGGCGTTGATAAACTCATCGGTGCGCCAGTCATGGCGACAGATTTGCGCGCTTCTGCATCGCTAGTGATCGCAGGGATGGTCGCTGAAGGCGAAACCCTGATTGACCGGATTTATCACCTCGACCGCGGCTACGACCGTATTGAAGTGAAATTATCAGCGGTTGGTGCCAATATTCAACGAGTGAAATAATGACGACATCACAGACGACACAACTGACACTGGCTTTATCCAAAGGTCGTATTTTTGAAGAAACCTTGCCGCTGCTTGAGGCTGCTGGTATCCGTGTCATGGAAGATCCGGAAAAATCACGCAAATTGATCCTTGCGACCAATGATCCGGGCGTACGCGTCATCATCGTACGTGCATCTGACGTTCCAACCTATGTGCAGTACGGTGCCGCTGATTTTGGCGTGGCTGGTAAAGACGTATTGCACGAGCATGGTGGCGAAGGGCTGTATCAGCCTATCGATCTCAATATCGCGAAATGCCGCGTATCGGTCGCAGTCTCAGCTGGTTTTGACTACGCCAAAGCGGTACGTCAGGGCGCGCGTTTGCGGGTTGCGACGAAATACACTGAAACAGCCCGTGAGCATTTTGCGAGCAAAGGCGTTCACGTTGATCTGATTAAACTATATGGCTCGATGGAGTTAGCGCCGCTAGTTGGCTTATCAGATGCAATTGTCGATCTGGTCAGTACCGGTAACACCCTCAAGGCAAATAATTTAGTCGAAGTTGAACACATCATGGATATTTCATCGCGACTGGTCGTGAATCAGGCTGCATTGAAATTAAAACGTGAACGGCTACAACCTATCCTAGAAGCATTTGATCGTGCCTCCAAATTAAATCAGTAAATTTTTCAGAGATAAGCATGGCCTCACTTATTACCCGGCTGAATTCAGCGGATGCAGATTTTTCTACCAAATTATCGTCGTTGCTGGCATTTGAAGCGAGTGAAGACGAGGCGATTGATCGCGCTGCTGCGCAAATTTTAGCAAGCGTCAAAGCCAACGGTGATGCCGCCGTGCTGGAAGCAACCAATCGCTTTGATCGTCTGCAGGCAGCCAGTGTAGCTGGTCTCGAAATATCCCAGGACGAAATGCAGGCGGCATTGTCGTCTCTCAGTCCTGAACGTCGCGCAGCACTGGAAACGGCTGCACAGCGAGTCCGTGCTTATCATGAAGTACAAAGAAAAGAATGTGGCTCTGATGGTTTTAGTTATACCGAAGCTGACGGCACCGTATTAGGGCAAAAAGTCACGGCATTAGACCGTGTCGGTATTTATGTACCGGGCGGTAAAGCGGCTTATCCTTCTTCTGTGTTAATGAATGCGATTCCGGCCAAAGTGGCTGGTGTGCAGGAAATTATCATGGTCGTGCCAACGCCGGATGGTGTGAAAAACCCACTGGTTTTGGCAGCTGCTGCCATCGCTGGTGTTGATCGGGTCTTCACGATTGGCGGCGCGCAAGCCGTTGGCGCGTTGGCCTATGGCACGGCAACTATTCCACAAGTTGATAAGATCGTCGGCCCTGGTAACGCCTACGTCGCTGCGGCGAAACGCCGGGTATTTGGTACCGTTGGCATCGATATGATTGCTGGGCCATCCGAAATTCTGGTGCTGTGTGATGGCACCACGAATCCAGATTGGGTGGCAATGGATCTATTTTCTCAGGCTGAGCATGATGAATTAGCGCAATCCATCTTATTGTGCCCTGATGAAACCTATCTGGAAGCAGTACAGGCCAGCATTGTCAAATTGCTGCCAACCATGCCACGCCATGAAGTGATTCGTACCTCACTGGCCAATCGCGGTGCACTCATCAAAGTCGCTGACATGGATGAGGCATGTGAGATTGCTAATAGCATTGCAGCGGAGCATCTGGAAATTTCCGCTGAAAATCCACAGCAATGGGCGGATAAGATTCGCCACGCTGGCGCCATGTTCCTTGGCCGATATTCATCAGAAGCGCTTGGCGATTACTGCGCAGGCCCAAACCATGTTCTGCCAACATCACGTACTGCGAGATTTTCTTCGCCACTAGGTGTGTATGATTTTCAGAAGCGTTCGTCCATCATTTTTGTGAGTGAACAAGGTGCGCAAACTTTAGGTAAAGTCGCTGCTGAGTTGGCTTACGGTGAAGGCTTACAGGCCCACGCGCGTAGTGCTGAACTGCGCTTGAAATGACTGATCGCATGAGCCAAAGCGCATGACTGCTGATTGGAAAAATCAGATTTTCTGTGAGGATGCGCTGCAAGGATTAGCGCGTCTGCCGGATGCGAGTATCGATTTAGTATTAGCGGATCCGCCCTACGGCTTAGGTAAGGATTATGGTAATGATTCCGATAAAATGGAATCGTCTGCTTACCTAGAATGGATGGCGCAATGGATTGATACCGCCTTGCCGAAGCTCAAAGCGAATGGCAGTCTGTACATTTTTTTGACCTGGCGCTACTCGCCGGAGGTGTTTGTTCTACTCAAGCAGCGTATGACGATGATGAATGAAATCATCTGGGATCGGCGTGTGCCATCCATGGGGGGCAGTGTCCGTAAATATTCGTCGGTACACGACACGATTGGTTTTTTTGTGAAAGCCAAAGATTATTATTTTGATCTGGATGCGATACGGATACCGTATGACGCCGCCACCAAAAAAGCGCGCAGCCGAAAAATTTTCGAAGGCGCAAAATGGCTGGAGCTCGGCTTCAACCCCAAGGATGTGTGGAGTGTGTCTCGTTTGCACCGTGAGCATGCAGAACGTGAAGAGCATCCAACGCAAAAACCGCTCGAAATTATCGAGCGTATGATTAAGGCCTCTTGCCCACCCGGCGGCGTGGTACTTGATCCCTTCATGGGCAGCGGTACCACCGCCGTCGCAGCAAAACGTTGTGGGCGTGATTTTGTCGGATTTGAATTAAATTCGGATTATTGCGCCATGATAGAGAAACGCCTTAGTCTGCAAGAACCTGCAGCATCGTCAGCGATATCCGCTTAGACGTTGCGCGGCGAACAGGTGATCTTGATTGCCGATAGTCGCTGGGTTAATGTGTTTTCTGCTTTTGATTTGCCCTACTGCCTGGAGTACAAGGAATGCGTAGTACCAACGTAACAAATATCATTCGCCCTGAAATCGCCAGTTTATCGGCGTATCACGTGCCAGACTCTGCTGGCTTTCTGAAGCTCGATGCGATGGAGAATCCCTTCGCGTTGCCGCCAACGATGCAGCAGGAGTTAGGTCAGCATTTGGCGCAAGTTGCCATGAACCGCTATCCCGTTCCATCGTATGCCAGCCTCAAACACATGATTGCCGACAAGTTAGGCGTACCGGCTGGGCATGACATTATTGTTGGAAATGGCTCCGATGAATTGATCGCTATGATGTCGGTTGCCTGTGCCAAGCTGGGTGCTAAAGTGTTGGCGCCTATCCCTGGCTTTGTGATGTATGCGATGTCAGCTAAATTTGCTGGTCTCGAATTTATTGGCGTCGATCTCAATCCTGATTTCACATTAAACAAAGCCGCAATGCTTGCGGCAATTGCAGAACACCAACCTGCGATCACTTATCTTGCCTACCCAAATAACCCCACCGGTACATTATTTGATGCCGATGATATGGCGGAGATTCTGAACGCGGTTGGCGATAGTGGCGTCGTGGTTGTTGATGAAGCCTACCAGCCATTCGCACCGACCAGCTTTATGTCGCGTTTGGATGAGTTTGATAATCTGGTGGTAATGCGTACCGTGTCTAAACTGGGACTCGCAGGTATCCGTCTGGGTTACATGGCGGGTAACAACGTGTTGATGAACGAGTTTGAAAAAGTTCGCCCACCGTACAATGTCAACGTATTAACACAAGCAGCCGCAGAATTTGTGTTGCAACGGGTCGAAGTACTTGATGCACAGGCAGCCGAATTACGTGCCCAGCGCACCCAGCTCGCTGCGGCTTTGAGTGCAATGGAGGGGGTACAGGTGTTTCCGTCCTCAGCAAATTTTTTGCTGATCCGTGTTGCAAATGCTGAACAACTCTTTGTCAAATTGTTGAATCACAAAATATTAGTTAAAAATGTGGGTAAAATGCATACTTTACTGGAGAATTGTCTGCGGATCACTGTCAGCACCCAGGAAGAGAATGCGCAATTTCTTGCTGCTTTTGCAGCTTCTATGTCATCAAAATGAACAACTTAACTCAACGCATTGCGGCGGTTACACGTAATACCAACGAAACACAAATCCGTGTTTCCATCAACTTGGACGGCACTGGTCAGCAAAAACTCAATACCGGTGTGCCATTTCTGGATCATATGCTTGATCAGATCGCCCGTCATGGACTGATCGATCTCGATATCGAAGCGGTAGGTGATTTGCACATTGATGCGCACCATACCGTTGAAGACGTCGGTATCACGCTGGGTCAGGCATTTGCTAAAGCGATTGGTGACAAAAAGGGTATCCGTCGTTATGGCCACGCCTACGTGCCGCTGGACGAAGCCTTGTCACGCGTTGTCGTTGATTTCTCTGGTCGTCCAGGTCTGGAATATCACATTCCGTTTACCCGCGCCATGATCGGTGGTTTTGACGTCGATTTGACCCGTGAATTTTTTCAAGGATTTGTGAACCATGCACTGGTGACATTGCATATTGATAACTTGCGTGGTGATAACGCGCATCATCAATGCGAAACCGTCTTCAAGGCATTTGGTCGCGCGTTGCGCATGGCCGCAGAGCTTGATGCCCGTGCCGCTGGTACGATTCCATCTACTAAGGGTAGCCTTTAATTATTGATGCCAGACTCTGTCACGACATGAACATGCTGTCTCAGCGGTGCGGTTGATGCGGGGTAAATTATGATGAATAAAATTGTTGTTGTTGATTACGGTATGGGAAATCTGCGCTCCGTAGCGCAGGCGTTACGTGCGGTGGCACCTGAAGCCAATGTGGTTATCTCCGGAGAAGTCGCTGATATCCAGAGCGCAGATCGCATTGTATTGCCAGGTCAAGGCGCGATGCCCGACTGCATGAGCAGCCTGCGGGATTCCGGTGTGCAGGAAGCGGTCTTAGAAGCGGCGCGTAGCAAGCCCCTGTTTGGTGTTTGTGTTGGTGAGCAAATGCTGTTTGACCTGAGTGAAGAAGGTAACACGCCGGGCTTGGGATTATTATCGGGTAAGGTCGTCCGTTTCGCGCTCGATGGTCAGGTGCAAGCTGATGGTTCGCGTTTTAAAGTGCCGCAAATGGGATGGAACCGAGTGCACCAAGCACGGTCGCATACCTTGTGGCAGGATATACCGGATGACGCGTATTTTTATTTTGTGCATAGCTACTATGCCCAGCCTGAGAATGCGCAGCATACCGTCGGATTAACTGATTACGGTCAGCCGTTTGCTTGTGCCGTCGCAAGAGATAATATCTTTGCGACACAATTCCACCCGGAAAAGAGTGCACAAACTGGCTTGCAACTATATAAAAACTTTGTACACTGGAAGCCCTGATCTTGCACACGCGCCTTGAAGAGGCGCATGATTGCTCTTACTCGTGTCAGGTTTACCTGAATTTGGTATTTTGATTTTTTACTGTCTTTTAGACGCTTATATTTCTTTTACATCATGTTGCTCATCCCTGCTATCGACCTGAAAGATGGTCACTGCGTACGCCTCAAACAAGGTGATATGGACCAAGCCACCGTGTTTTCTGAGGATCCGGCTCAAACTGCTCGACATTGGCTCAAGCAAGGCGCACGCCGCCTGCATTTGGTCGATCTCAATGGTGCCTTTGCAGGTAAACCAAAAAATGAAGCGGCAGTAAAAGCGATCATTCAGGCAGTACGCGATTATGCTGAAGAAACCGGTACTGAAGAAATTCCAGTGCAGTTAGGTGGCGGTATTCGCGATCTTGATACGATTGAACGTTATCTCGATGATGGTTTGTCTTACATCATTATTGGTACTGCAGCGGTAAAAAATCCTGGTTTTCTGGCGGATGCCTGCAGCGCATTCCCTGGTCAGATTATCGTTGGCATTGATGCCAAGGATGGCAAAGTCGCGACGGATGGCTGGAGTAAATTGTCCGGTCATGAAGTGATTGACCTTGCTCAAAAATTTGAAGGCTATGGCGTTGAAGCAATTATTTATACGGATATCGGCCGTGACGGCATGATGGGCGGTGTCAACATTGATGCCACTGTCAAACTGGCGCAGGCGGTCACTATTCCTGTCATCGCTTCCGGTGGCGTGCATAATCTGGCGGACGTCGAAGCCTTGTGTGAAGTGCAAGGCGAGGGTATCGAAGGAGTTATTTGTGGCCGCTCGATCTACGAAGGAACCTTAGATTTGTTGACAGCACAGGAACGTGCTGATGAACTCAGTGACGATGGTTCTACGTACTACACCGAAGAAGAGACCGAATGACTTTAGCTAAACGCATTATTCCCTGTCTGGATGTCACTGCGGGTCGGGTCGTCAAGGGGATCAATTTTCAGGAGTTACGTGATGCTGGCGATCCTGTAGAAATCGCGCGTCGTTATGATGCCCAGGGTGCGGATGAAATTACCTTCCTTGATATCACTGCCTCCTCGGATGGTCGTGATTTGATTCTGCCAATTATTGAGGCGGTTGCATCACAGGTATTTATTCCGCTGACTGTCGGCGGTGGTGTTCGTACGGTGGCGGATGTACGTCGTCTGCTCAATGCGGGCGCCGATAAGGTGGGGATTAATACTTCTGCTGTTACTAATCCGCAATTGGTCGCTGATGCAGCCCACAAATATGGATCACAATGTATCGTGGTCGCGATCGATGCTAAAAACGTCGCACCCGGAAAATGGGAAGTATTCACGCATGGTGGGCGCAACGCCACAGGTCTGGATGCTGTCGAATGGGCGCAGCATATGGCCAAACTGGGGGCGGGCGAGATTTTATTGACGAGTATGGATAAAGACGGTACCCGTTCTGGATTTGACCTCGGTTTGACCCGCGCGATTTCGGATGCAGTATCGATTCCTGTGGTTGCCTCTGGTGGTGTCGGTAGTCTGCAAGACTTGGCTGATGGCATCAAAATAGGTGGCGCAGATGCCGTACTGGCCGCCAGTATTTTTCATTATGGTCAACACACTGTTGGCGAAGCAAAGCAATTTATGGCAGCGCAACATATTCCTATGAGGTTGGTATGAGTGCCGCTAAGTGGTTAAATAAAGTGAAGTGGGACGATCAGGGTCTGGTACCGGTGATCGCGCAAGAAGCAAGCAGCAATGATGTGCTGATGTTTGCTTGGATGAATCGTGAAGCGCTGACCAGAACCGTAGAACTGGGTGAGGCCGTTTATTGGAGCCGTTCACGCAAAAAATTATGGCACAAAGGCGAAGAGTCTGGTCACGTGCAAAAAATCAAAGAAATCCGCCTCGATTGCGATGAAGATGTGATCTTGCTGAAAATCGAGCAGACAGACAGCATCGCTTGCCACACAGGACGTCACTCCTGCTTCTTTCAGAAGTTTGAAGGTAGCCTCAATGATGGCGACTGGCAGGCCGTTGATCCGGTATTGAAAGATCCTGAAAGTATTTATAAATGAGTATTTCCCAAGAACAGGTCTTGCAACGTCTTGCCGATATCATTGAAAGTCGCAAGTTGGCGAATGGTGGCGATCCTGACAAATCCTATGTTGCTCGTTTATTTTCTAAGGGCGATGACGCCATACTGAAAAAAATTGGCGAAGAAGCGACTGAAACCGTCATGGCAGCCAAAGACGCCCGCATCTCTGGCGACCATTCCAAAGTCTTATACGAATGTGCTGATTTATGGTTTCATTCGCTTGTCATGTTGGCTCAGTATGATCTGCGCCCACAGCAAGTATTGGATGAGTTGGCCAGACGTGAAGGTCTTTCTGGTCTGGATGAAAAAGCCGCCCGTTCAGAAAAATAAGCTGATCGTCGCCTGTAGCTAATCAACATTAAGTTCCAGGCGGATTGACCTCAGCTTCGAGGTGCACCCTAGTCAAGATAAAGCTTCTTTGTTTATGAGAAACGGATAAAACGTGGATAATTGCATTTTCTGTAAAATTGCCTCAAAGCAAATACCATCAACGATTGTCTATGAAGATGACGAATTGCTGGCCTTTAAAGATATTAATCCCGCAGCGCCGGTACATTTGCTGGTTATTCCGAAAATACATTTAGACACCTTGTCATCAGCGTTGCCTGAGCATCATGTGATGTTGGGAAAAATGCTGGGTTTAGCGCCGCAATTAGCCGTTGAGCATGGTTGTGGGCCAGTCAGACAGGCTGACGGTCAATATACAGGCGGCTATAAAACGTTGATTAATACGGGCGCAGATGGCGGGCAAGAGGTGTATCATTTGCATATGCACGTCATTGGTGGTCCAAAACTATGGCGTGGACAAAGCTAATATAATGGGACTGAGGCAAAGACGCTGATTGACTGTATATAGTCATACTGCTGATGCTATTTTGTAAAGTCATATCATTTTTCTGAGAGTGCAGCTCTCATCAGGGGTAGATCATGGGTTCATTTAGTGGTTTGCATTGGCTAGTTGTTCTGGTCATTGTTATTTTGGTTTTTGGTACCAAAAAGTTAGGTAATATCGGTAGCGATTTGGGTAAAGCAGTTAAAGGTTTTAAAGACGGCATTAAAGGTGAAGAAGACAAGGCACCCGTCGCACAAGCGAATGCAGAAAAAACCATTGATGTTGATGCCAAAGAGAAATCAAAACAGTGATTTGTTCCGTCGTGATGATATTCGTAGCGGGCGAGTGTAATGATTGATTTAGGAATCAGCAAACTCGCCCTGATCGGTGTAGTTGCCTTAATCGTCATTGGGCCTGAAAAACTGCCTCGTGTTGCCCGTATGGCGGGAACGTTGCTCGGCAGAGCACAGCGTTATATTAATGACGTCAAAGCCGAAGTATCGAAAGAAATTGAGCTCGATGAACTGCGCAAGATGCAAAAAGACGTGCAAGAAGCAGCCCATCATGTTGAGCAATCCGTATCGCAATCTTGGAACGAGACCACCGAAGAATTGCAGTCCATCGCTCAGGAACCGTCCACTCTCTATAGCACGACCTATGTCAGCAGCGACCAATTGGCGCGTAAAGCCAAGGATTTCCGTCGCAAAAAGTTAGCCAAAACGTCCGCAGTCCCTGCTTGGTACAAAAATCGTCACGGTCAGCGCAATCATATTGTTTCAGGTTCGGCGCGCATGGCACGACATCGCGCTAAGTCTCGCCCACCTGTCAGTTTCTATTAATTTTTCTATGTCCCGACGTTCTCTTTTTAGGGTGGTCTTCGCATGAGCGATAAAATCGAACCCGGCGTTGAAGAAACGTTCATTTCTCATCTGGTGGAATTGCGTGATCGCTTGGTTAAGGCTTGCTATGGCTTAGCTATCGCGACAATCTTGCTCATGATCTGGCCAGGTCCTTCTGCTATCTACGATTTTCTGGCCGAGCCGATGCTAGAGTCGCTGCCGGTCGGCTCGCAAATGATCGCCACTGGCGTGATTTCGCCCTTTATGGTGCCAATGAAAGTCACGATGTTGCTCGCGGTGATGCTGGCTTTGCCTTGGATTCTTTATCAGGTGTGGGCTTTTATTGCGCCAGGGTTGTATGCCCATGAAAAACGCTTAGTTGCACCGTTGGTGATTTCTTCTTCTGTTTTATTTCTGTCTGGGGTGGCTTTTTGCTATTTCATTGTGTTCAGACGCGTTTTTAAGTTTATCAATGCATTTTCCCCGACGTCTATTCATATGGCACCGGATATTGAAAATTATCTGGATTTTATTATGTCCATGTGCCTGGCGTTTGGCGTGACGTTTGAAGTGCCAGTTGTGGTTGTCGTGCTCGTACGTATGGGGTTGGTCACGGTCGAGAAGCTACGTTCTATTCGTCCTTATGTGATTGTGGGGGCATTTGTCATTGCAGCAGTCGTGACGCCGCCAGATCTGGTGAGTCAGTTTTCGCTGGCGCTACCGATGTGCTTGCTCTATGAGCTTGGTTTGCTTGTTGCACCGTTGTTTGTGCGCGTTACACAGGCGCCAGAGAGCCCATAAGCTCCTATTCCAAGCGGGATGTAGGTTTCTCACATCCCGCCTTTATTTTACGTCTTGAAGGTCTCAGCACCGCGCAGCCATTGCACTAGCGGTAAGGCACTCTTGTATGCGGTGAATAAGGTTTCTTTCACCTCTTCGCTACTGAGACCCTGATAAGGACATTCTGTCCAGATCATAAAATTCTTCAACTTCAGGTACTCGATATGCTTGAGGTCGGCGTCGTAGCCCTTTGGTGGACGTTTGAGCTTGCCTTCTTCTTGCAGTTCACCAAAATATTGTTTCAGTTTCTTATCCTTGAGCAGCTTTTCAAAACTAACTTCATCATTGATGATGTGTTCACGAATCGCTTTCAGGCGATCTGCAGGTGGCATGTATTCGCCACATGCAAAAAATAATCTACCCTGCGCATCTAACTGAAAATAGTAAGCCGGACCTCCGCCTTCACTTGGCTTTTTGCGTCCACTGGGTAAAATAGAGGAAGAAAAAGTCGTCTTGTAGGGCGACTTATCATGCCCGAAGCGTACATCTCGGTTAATCCGAAATAGTGCTTTTTTAGGCTCGCAGCCTGCAATAGCTGGATCAAATTGCTGGATGCCAGTGATCAGTTCTGAGACCAGCTCTAAAAACTCAGCGCGTAAAATGTCGTAGCGCGGCTTGTTCATGACAAACCACGCACGATTGTTGTTGTCAGCTAGCTCAGATAAAAAAGCTTGTAAATCAATCAGATGCATTTGGGTTTTACTCTTCGCGACGTGATGGCGGACGCTTACCGATCAGGACTTGAAGGGTAGGCTCTTGATTGTTTCTGAGGACTGTAATTTTCGCTTTTTCGCCTGGGGTGAGTTGAGCGATCAGGTTCAGCATTTCCATCGTGCCACTGACTGTTTTACCTTCAATTGATACGAGGATGTCACCAGGTTTCATGCCAGCTTTATCGGCTGGACCACCACGTATCACGCCAGCGATAATCGCTCCCGATTTCTGTTTGATGCCAAAGCTTTCAGCTAGTTCAGGCGTGATATCTTGCGGTTCCACGCCGATCCAGCCACGGACGACTTGGCCTTGCTTGATGATCGATTCCATGACTGCTTTAACCGTCGAGATCGGTGTGGCAAAGCCGATGCCGACCGAACCGCCCGTTTGTGAGTATATGGCAGTATTAATGCCGAGCAGATTGCCGTTCACATCCACCAGCGCACCACCGGAGTTGCCAGGATTAATCGCTGCGTCGGTCTGGATAAAATTTTGAAACGCATTTTCAGTTAAATTATTGCGTCCTAGCGCCGAGACGATGCCCATCGTCACAGTCTGCCCAACACCAAACGGGTTGCCGATTGCCAGAACGACATCGCCGACCTGTGCGTCATCCGCATGCCCCAGAGTGATCGCAGGTAAATCAGATAAGTCGATTTTGATGACTGCCAGATCGGTTTCTGGATCAGTGCCAACTACCTTGGCCACTGCTGTCCGACCATCTGCCAACGCCACATCAATTTCATCGGCTGACTCGACGACATGATTATTGGTCAGAATATAGCCTTCTGGACTCACAATGACACCTGAGCCCAGACTAGACTGACGTTCTGCTTTTGGCCCCGTCTGCTCGCCGAAGAAGCGGCGTAAGGCAGGATCATTCAATAAGGGGTTGCGGGATCGCTGCACCTCTTTTGATGTATAAATATTGACCACGGATGGCATCGCTTTCTGCGCCGCCAAACGATATGAGCCCTGTGCCGGGGTACTCTGAGCAGGTGCCTCAGTCGTTTTAAAAGTCGGAGATAGCACAGATCGACGACTATTATTCAAGGCGTTTGATGCCCAGTCGGGTTTGAGGGTGGTTACAATAAACCAAATCGCCAGACCAACTGTTACAGTCTGGGCAAACAATAACCAAAGACGTCGCATAGGGTAAATGATGAGTAAAAATACGATAAATAGGGGCCAACTGGCAACATACCTTGACACCGAGTTACAAGTGGCACGTGTTCGTGATTATTGCCCAAATGGTCTGCAGGTGGAAGGGCGAAATGAGATCGCATGTATTGTCACCGGCGTTACCGCCAGCATTGCCCTTCTCGAAGCAGCAATTGAACTACAGGCCGATGCCGTTATGGTACACCATGGATACTTCTGGCGTGGCGAAGACATGCGTATCATTGGTCACAAGCAGCGGCGACTGAAGCTGCTCTTACAAAACGATATCTCATTATTTGGCTACCACTTGCCGTTAGATATGCATCCGACACTCGGTAATAATGCGCGATTGGCAGAAGTCTTAGGCCTGCGCGCAGATGGTCGCTTTGGTGAAGATGGACTTGGTTGGCTTGGAAGTATGAATGTTCCCGGTGTCGCGACCATGCATGATGTGGAAACGCATGTAGCGGACAGGCTTGGAAGAAAACCTTTACTGATCGGTGATCCGGCACAACTCGTCGGAAAAGTCGCCTGGTGTACTGGCGCGGCACAAGGCATGCTCGACCAGGCAATTGCGGCTGGGGCAACGGTGTTTTTGAGCGGCGAAATTTCAGAACCGACCGTACATCTGGCTCGCGAGGCGGGCGTCGCTTATCTAGCGTGTGGTCATCACGCCACAGAACGTTACGGAATTGCGGCACTTGGCGAGCATCTTTCCCTTCAATGGGGCATTGAGCACCACTTTGTGGATATCGATAATCCTGTCTGAGGAGGTAAAAAAATCTGTGGTGATGAGCAGGTGAATGCTATAACGCTGAGTTCAACTGCGGCAATATTACAACATCATTGAAATAACAACGCCCCCTCTGCAATGTCGTTAATGTAGAGGGGGCGTTGCCGTTTTGCTGCTCTTTTATTTTTTCAGCGAATCGCGAATCTCTCTGAGGAGGATCACATCTTCAGGGGTTGGTGCTGGTGCTGCGACTGGTGCTGGTTCGTTTTTACGGAACTTATTGACCAGTCTCACCATTTGGAAAATCACAAATGCCAGAATGATGAAATTGACTGTGACGGTGATGAAATTACCGTAGGCCAAAACCCCACCCAATTTCTTAGCTTCGACCAGTGTCAATTGGACACTCTGGCCATTGAGCGGTAAATAGTAGTTCGAGAAGTCCAAACCGCCGAACAGTTTGCCGATGACAGGCATCACAACGTCGCCAACTAAGGAGTCAACAATTTTTCCAAATGCACCGCCGATGATGACACCGACCGCGAGATCGACTACATTTCCTTTTGTGGCAAATGTTTTGAATTCTTCCATCATGCTCATTATGTATCTCCTGATATGTAGTTGGCATAATTGCCGTAAGTTGGATTGTCTGTATTTTAATGTGCAAAGCGGTTAATTTGGCACTTTACTTTGTCAATTATCTTTACACAAAATCATTTATTTTAATTAATAGGCATAAATTTTCAGGCGCCAATATGAACTATGTCAAATAGTGGCGGATTTGTAAAAATAAAGAGTAAGTGTTGCTGTTTGGGGTGCTTTTTGCTTTAAAACCATAAATAGCTACTTTATAATTAAATGTTGCTAGATGCGGGTTTGAGCTTCATCGAGTTTCGATTTTTGACAGATTGGGGTTGGTATGAGTAATGAAAAGCAGGTCGATTCCGGCCGTCGCGGTTTGCTCGTCGCCACTTGCGCGGCGGGTGGTGTAGCAGGGTTAGCAACGGCAGGGGCACTCGTCAGTACCTTTCAGCCGTCAGAGCGGGCTAAAGCAGCTGGCGCTCCGGTTGAAGTAGATATTTCCGCTTTAAAGCCAGGTGAAATGACCACCGTCGAGTGGCGTGGTAAGCCAGTATGGATTCTGAAGCGGACGCCTGAGATGTTGTCTAGCTTAGCAAAAACAGAAGATAAGGTTGCTGATCCAGAATCAAAAAAACCTTACACCATGGAATTGCCAGAGTACTGTGATAAACAAACCCGTTCTCGTAAAGAACATGGTGATCTGCTAATTGCAGTCGGTATTTGCTCTCATCTTGGATGTTCCCCAGGTTCTAAATTCCAGCCCGGCCCACAACCATCATTACCAGATGACTGGCAAGGTGGATTCTTATGTCCTTGCCACGGATCGACCTTCGATCTCGCTGGTCGCGTGTATAAAAACAAACCAGCTCCACAAAATCTGGATGTGCCACGTCACATGTTTTTATCGGATACCAAAATTATCATCGGTAAAGATGAGAAAGGTGAGGCGTAATCATGGCGTTTGTTGAGAAAAAACTCCCGGCGGATGCACCTGTCGTTGATAAAGCCCTGAATTGGGTTGATTCCCGTTTTCCACTGACCAAATTGTGGAACGATCAATGGGGAAAATACTACGCACCAAAGAATTTTAATTTCTGGTACATCTTTGGCTCATTAGCAATGCTAGTGTTAGTCATTCAGATCGTGACCGGTATTTTCTTGGTCATGCACTACAAACCAGATGCGACGCTGGCGTTTGCCTCAGTCGAGTACATCATGCGTGACGTACCTTGGGGTTGGTTAGTGCGTTACATGCACTCCACAGGCGCTTCTGCCTTCTTCATCGTGATTTATCTGCATATGGCACGTGCCTTTATGTACGGCTCTTATCGCAAGCCACGTGAACTGATCTGGTTGTTCGGTTTCGCGATTTTCCTGTGCCTGATGGCTGAAGCTTTCTTTGGCTACTTGCTGCCATGGGGTCAGATGTCTTACTGGGGTGCACAGGTTATCGTCAACTTGTTTGGCGCGATTCCATTCATTGGCCCAGATTTGTCGTTGTGGATCCGTGGTGACTATGTGGTTTCCGATGCGACACTGAACCGTTTCTTCTCTTTCCACGTCATTGCCATCCCTCTGGTATTACTTGGTCTGGTCATGGCTCACTTAATTGCATTGCATGAAGTGGGTTCTAACAATCCTGACGGTATTGAGATCAAAGAAAACTTAGGTCCTGATGGACATCCTCTGGATGGCGTTCCTTCGCACCCTTACTACACATTCCATGATATTTTTGGTGTGACTGTGTTCTTGACCTTGTTTAGTGCAGTGATCTTTTTTGCGCCGGAAATGGGCGGTTATTTCCTAGAATACAATAACTTTATTCCTGCGGATTCCCTGAAAACACCACCGCACATCGCACCAACTTGGTATTTCACGCCGTTCTATTCGATTTTGCGTGCGACGACATCCGAGTTCTTGTTCGTCATCCAGGCCGGTATTGCTGCTTATGTCGGGTTAATTTTCCTCACAACGAAATTGCCACAGATGATTAAGTTTGCCATTGCTGGCGCAGCATTGTTGGCGATCGCTGGCATGATGCCTGGTGCACTGGATGCGAAATTCTGGGGTGTTGTGTTGTTTGGTGGCTCAGTCGTGATTCTGGCTTTCTTGCCTTGGATTGATCTTTCCCCAGTAAAATCCATTCGTTATCGTCCTGATTGGCACAAATTGGTATATATCGTTTTCGCGATCACTTTCGTCACTTTGGGCTATCTGGGTGTGCAACCTCCATCACCAATTCGTGAACGTATCTCTCAGGTTTGCGCAATCATCTACTTCAGCTTCTTCCTGTTGATGCCTTGGTGGAGTGCGATGGGTACCTTTAAACCAGTACCGAAGCGTGTAACTTTTACGCCACATTGAGCAAATAAAGCGAGGAAGAATAAGCATGAAATTACTTAAAAAACTGATCGCGACGCTGGCCTTTGTTCCGGCTATGGTGATGGCAAATGAAGGCGGTTTTCCTCTGGATCACGCGCCGGATCGCTCAACCGATATGGCTGCGTTGCAAAATGGCGCAAAATTGTTTGTCAATTATTGCCTCAATTGCCACTCCGCTTCTGCAATGCGTTACAACCGTCTGCGTGACATTGGTCTAACTGAAGATCAGATTAGAACCAATCTGTTATTTACTGGTGAAAAAGTTGGTGATCTGATGAAAACTACCATGGCTCCGAAGGATGCCAAGGCTTGGTTTGGAGCGGTTCCGCCGGATTTATCAGTGATCGCTCGTGCTAAAGCCTCCGAGGCTGGTTCGGGTGCTGACTGGATTTACACTTATCTACGTACTTACTACAAAGATGAGTCCCGTCCAACAGGTTGGAACAATATGGTTTTCCCGAACGTTGGTATGCCGCATGTGTTGTGGCAATTGCAAGGTGTTCGCACTGCCAAATTTGTTGAAGAGAAAGATCCGCATGACGAATCGAAAACAATTCACAAGTTTGAAGGCTTCGAAAAAGTTTCCGATGGTACATTAACTAAAGCAGAATATGACAACGCAGTGGGTGATCTGGTAGCATATCTACAGTGGATGGGCGAACCAGCGCAGTCAACTCGTAAGCGTTTAGGTGCTATAGTTGTGATATTCATGGCGTTTTTAGCGACACTTGCGTGGCGTTTGAATGCGTCCTACTGGAAGGAAGTTAAGTAAAAGTAATGTTTCTGTCTTGCGAATTGAGATATTAACAAGTCAGAATTTTCTCAGATCGCCCGTTTTTCTCCGTCGTAAACGGGCGAGTAATCCCTAGGGTGAGGTGCGCAAAATTGGCACCTCGCCCTGATCGTTTTTAAGGAACTATAAAAATGATGGTTCTCTACTCGGGCACAACCTGCCCATTTTCTCAACGTTGCCGTTTGGTATTGTTTGAAAAAGGCATGGATTTTGAAATCCGTGATGTTGATTTATTCAACAAACCTGAAGATATTTCGACTATGAACCCGTATGGTCAAGTACCAATTCTGGTCGAACGCGAATTGATCTTGTACGAATCCAACATCATCAATGAATACATTGACGAGCGTTTTCCGCATCCACAGTTGATGCCTGCTGATCCGCTGCAACGCGCACGTGCACGTCTGATGTTATTCAACTTTGAAAAAGAGTTGTTCGTTCACGTTCATACGTTGGAAAATGACAAAAACACCAGCACAGCGAAAGTACTGGACAAAGCGCGCGCAGAAATTCGCGATCGTCTGACACAGCTTGCCCCATTGTTTATTAAAAATAAATACATGCTAGGCGACGAGTTCTCCATGTTGGACGTAGCGGTTGCGCCGCTATTGTGGCGTCTTGATCACTATGGTATTGAGTTGTCCAAAACGGCAGCGCCTATCATGAAATATGCAGAACGTATTTTCTCTCGTCCTGCCTACATTGAAGCGCTGACACCGTCAGAAAAAGTAATGCGTCGTTAATCTGCTGGCTTATTTCACAGATTGACTCTTGCAGTGCATAACGAGGCTGACTAGCTCCATCAGGTCAGCCTTGTTGTTTTATGCGCCGCGATCTATGCTTAATTATTGATACGTTTGAGTACCCCTTATGCAAGAAACATCTACCAAGCCTTATTTCATGCGCGCTATCTACGAATGGTGTACAGATAACGGCTATACACCCTACATGGCAGTCAAAGTCGGTGGCGCTGCACAAGTCCCGATGGAATTTGTCAGAAACGGCGAAATCGTCCTCAATATCAGTTTTGGTGCTACCAGTAGCCTTAAGATGGATAATGAAGCAGTGACCTTTAAAGCCCGGTTCGGTGGTGTTTCGCGCGATATTTCCGTTCCTGTGGAAAACGTGATGGCAGTCTATGCCAGCGAAAATGGCCAGGGCATGGCATTTGAAGTCGATTTAACAGAATCCATTTCCGAACCAGGAGTCACTTCAGCGCCACCCGAACAAAAAAGCAAACCTAGCCTCGGTTTAGCAGCAGTCAGCAGCGCTACGACAGGAAGCTTGACAGAGGGGATTCAACAAAATTCTGAAAAAGAACAAAAAAAATCAGAAAAGCCCTCGCTAAAAATAATAAAGTAGACTATACTCTTGGTCTTTGGAAGTGCTTAAGAAATTAAGTGCGAACGATAAGATTTCCGCCGGCTTAGCTCACTTGGTAGAGCAGTTGACTTGTAATCATCAGGTAGCCAGTTCGATTCCGGCAGCCGGCACCAGTAAGACTAAGGGCTCACAGCAATGTGAGCCCTTTTTTATTTATCGAGCGAAAATTCATTCACCTTTATGTCGGCGACAAACGCGGCGCATTACTACAGCGCCGCTACCTGATTAGATCAGATGCCGCAGTGGCTTGTTTCTGGGCTTTGTGGATTTTCATGCTGTAGCTTGCCTGTTCCTACTTCGGTGGCAAGCGATTCAGGAATACCATTTTTGACAGCAACGATTTGCGCCATGATGGAGAGGGCGATTTCTGCCGGGGTTTTGCTGCCGATGTAGAGGCCAGCGGGGCCGTGCAGAGATTGCAGGCTGTGTTCAGGGATGTCGAAGTGGGTGCGTAGGCGTTCGCGGCGGTGTTCACTATTGCGGCGTGAGCCAATGGCGCCGACGTAAAAGGCTTGCGACTGTAAGGCGTCGATCAGTGCTAGATCATCAAGTTTAGGATCATGGGTGAGGGCGATGATGGCAGTGCGCGCGTCTGGCTGGAGGCGTAGTATCAGATCATCCGGCATTTCTTCTGAGACCGTAACGCCGCTTAATTGCCAACTGGCGCGATATTCTTCACGCGGATCGCACACAATCACTTCAAATCCCAGGCTTAATGCAAACTGACACAAAAAGCGTGACAGATCACTGGCGCCGATAACGATTAGGCGGACTTGCGGGCCCAAGTAAGTAATGAGTTCATTGTCATTTAAGACGGGGACGCCACCCCTGTTACCAGCGCGCAGTTCTGCTTCGCCGGTTTGCAGATGGAGATGGCGTTCTATATTGCGTCGCTGTTCACACGCCAGCAATAATTCATCTAAGTGACTGCGATCGGTAATGGGTTCCAGTACCAGTTCAATGGTACCGCCGCAAGGTAGTCCAAAACGATGCGCCTGATCGGCCGAAATACCATAGCGTTGTACGTGGGGCCGTGCATCCGCACAGACGGCTTGTACGCCTTCTTCACGGATGCGGCTGATCAGGTCATCTTCGATACAACCACCAGAGATCGAACCAATAGTCTCTCCGCGTTCATTAATCGCCAGCAACGAGCCGGGTGGCCGTGGGGACGAACCCCACGTGCGGGCGACGGTCACTAAGATCACGGGCAGCCCTTGCTGTTGCCAGTGGCGGGCTGTCCGTAAAACGATCGTATCAAGATCTTCCATGCGCTTTCTTTAGACGTTATTTAGACATTAAACGGCAACTGACGGATTGGTTTGCCAGTCAGTTTGTAGACGGCATTGGCAAATGCTGGTGCCAACGGTGGCAAGCCTGGCTCGCCCATCCCGGTTGGAGGTTCTGCACTTGGCACGATAAAGACGGCAATCTCAGGCATCTCGGTAATACGAGGTACCACGAAATCACTGAAATTACTTTGCTCAACCACACCATCTTTGAACGTGATTGCCGCGCCTGGTAAGCACATCGACAAGCCCATCAGTGCTGCACCCTGAACTTGGGTTTCGATCGTACGTGGGTTGACGGCCAGATTGCAATGAACACCAGCCGTTGCACGGTGCATAACCGGTTTGCCGTTTTTGAGGGACGCCTCAACGACATAAGCCACCACGGTCTGGAACGATTCATGTACTGCAACGCCCCAAGCGTGACCTTTCGGTAGTGCTTTTTTACCGTAACCACTTTGCTCAACCGCCAACTGCAATGCAGCGCGATGACGCAAATGCTTGTCGCCATAGGCTTCTAAGCGATACGCAACCGGATCTTTTTTGCTGGCGTGCGCGATCTCGTCGATCAGCGTTTCCATCACAAAGGCGGTATGGGTCGAGCCGACACTGCGCCACCACAAGACAGGCACATTCAGTTTAGGATGGTGAACGGTCAGTTTCATTGGCAAATCGTACGGTTCGCGCATACCTTCTACGGCCGTATTGTCGATGCCATTTTTAATCATGAAGCCTTCGAATGCTGTACCCGCTGTGATCGACTGACCGACGATAACGTGATCCCACGCTAACACTTTACCGTGCGCATCCAGACCGATGCTGGCTTGATGCAATTGCGCAGGGCGATAGTAACCACCACGGATATCATCTTCACGGCTCCACATGGTGCGTACAGGCACATCCAAGCCTGCTGTTTTAACAGCCTTGGCAATCGAGCATGCTTCAAAGACGTAGTCACTGGTGGCGATCGCGCGTCGGCCAAATCCGCCGCCGGCCATTTGTACATTGACTTTGACTTGTTCTGGCTTGAGCCCCAATACACGTGCCGCCATCATGCCATCAAGACCAGGCATCTGGCTTCCGAGCCAGAGTTCAGCGGAGTCGCTATTGAACTTAACGGTGCAGTTCAGTGGCTCCATTGGCGCGTGAGCCAAGTAAGGGAAAGTAAATTCGGCATGAATTTTTTTTGCGGCGGTGCTGATTGGCGTTACATCCGCGTCAAAATACTTATTGCCTGCTTGCTTTGCCAGTTGGCGGTACTGCGCAAATTGTTTCTTGGTGTCGACTTTTTCTACACCAGACGTATCCCACGTGACTTTTACTGCATCACGTCCTTGTTTGGCAGACCAGTAGCCATCACCAATAATCGCAACGCCTTCTGCGCCACGATCAAGCGGAACGCGCAGCACCGCTTTGACGCCATGCACACCACGTGCTGCGCTGTCATCGAGCGTGGCGATTTTTGCGCCAAAAACGGGTGGACGCAACACAACAGCGGCTAATTGACCTGGCAAATGCGTGTCAATGCCATAGCTTTGTTGTCCGCTGCTCTTTGCTACAGAGTCCAAGCGGTTGGTTGGTTTTCCAATGAGACGGAAATCTTTAGGGTCTTTTAGTTTGACAGTTTCCGGTACTGCTTGCGCCATCGCCGATTGTGCTAACTCACCGTAGCCGAGTTTGCGGCCATCAGGAGCAATCACTTCGCCTGCAGTAGTACGGAGCTGCGCTGGATCGAGATTCCATTGTTTGGCAGCGGCCGCGATCAACATCGCACGTGCGCGCGCACCGAGTTCACGGTACTGCGTGAAACTGTTTTTGATGGAGTTGGAGCCGCCTGTCAAATGCAAGCCCATTACCGGATCCACATAGGCGCCGTCGCTATTTCCATGCTTGCTATGGACCTTGGCCCAGTCGGCATCGAGTTCTTCAGCAAGGATCATCGGCAGCGCGGTTTGTACACCTTGTCCAAAGTCGAGACGGTTAATCGTGACGGTGACGGTGCCATCGGCTGCTATCTCAACGAATGCTGATGGTTGTTGTGTTGGTCCCAGTGGTTTTGCAGCATTGGTACTTTGCGCCAAAACCATACCCGGAAATGCGCCGAGCGCAAACCCACTAATGCCCGCCATTTTTAGAAAGCTGCGGCGTGATGGCGTTGCTGGTACATCTGGATTGTCACGGTTCAGAATATGCTGCAAAGCACGTGGCAGTTCGCTGTAATCAATATTTGGTAGCATGGTCTTATCCTTAGGCAATGGCTTTAGCCGCATCAGCGATGGCAGCGCGGATACGGGTATAGGTACCACAGCGACATATATTGCCTGCCATGGCCGAATCAATCTCTGCGACGGTCGGCTGTTTGCCATTTGGCAGCGATTTTAAGAACGCTGTTGCGCTCATGATCTGACCACTCTGACAGTAGCCACATTGCGCCACATCGTGTTTTACCCAAGCAGCATGCACTGCATTGCCAACTTTATCGTCACCGCCCGTTGCAGCTTCGATCGTCGTAATTTTTTTGCCTTGCGCGACTGAAATAGGTGTCACGCAGGAGCGGATCGCTTGTCCATCAAGATGCACCGTGCACGCGCCGCACAATGCTGCGCCGCAACCAAATTTAGTGCCAGTCAAGCCCAGAGCGTCGCGCAGCGTCCATAAGATGGGTGTATCGGGTGGGACATCCACGTCGGTATTTTTACCGTTAATAATCGTGTTGATCATGACAACCTCCAGTTGGGGATAGGGGAGAGGAAAAGCGAAGCCAAGGAATAATAGTATTAAATCCCGGTAAGCGTGCCGAAAAATTTTAATAAAAAGCATTGTCTGTCGGGATGCACTAAATCCGCTTGCCTAATTCGCGGTATTTTTTGCCTATTTCAATGATTCCTTGTAAGGTGTGGAAAACATCTCTTTGAAAATGTTACGCTGCAGATATTCAATTTATGCTCACTGCGTAGATAGAAAAATCTAATTCATTCTTTCAATCATCTCTTATATTGTCGAAGTGTCATGCTTGCTCAACTGATTAGTGAAATTGCCCAATTCGATGGCGATCACGTTACCGCTATACCTGGCCTGACCATCTATCGACGCAGTAAAACGACCGAGCCCATGCATTGTATTTACGGTCTTGGACTAGGGTTGACTGTTCAGGGGCGCAAGCGCCTCACGTTGGGAGAAGAGATATTTGACTACGCTCCGGGACAATCGTTGGTGACATCACTTGATTTGCCGGTCGTGTCGCATGTTACCCGCGCCAGTGTAGATGAGCCTTTTCTTGGTATCGGCTTGGCGCTGGATGCGCGCACTATCGCGCAGTGTGCAGCGGAGATGCACTTCTCAGTGCCGCTGCGTAATGTGACATCGTTGGCAATGTCCGTTGTCACGCTCGATGAGGGCTTATACGGCACGATGACCCGACTGGTTCAGCTATTAAAGGAACCAGCGTTGATCGCCATGATTGCGCCGTTAATTAAGCAGGAAATCATTGTGCGCTTGCTGAGTGGAGAACATGGACCTACCTTGCGTAATTTAATCACAGTTGGTTCGCAAGGTCAGCAAATTGCCCGCATCATCACTTGGCTCAAGCAGCACTACGTCGAGGACATTTCTATGGATGACCTTGCAGGTAAAGCGCACATGAGTCCCTCGACCTTCAGGCAGCATTTTCGTGCCGTCGCGGGTCTGAGCCCACTACAGTACCTTAAGCAATTACGTTTGCAGGGGGCCAGACAGTTGATGTTGAGCGACAACATCGATGCCACCAGTGCCGCACTGCGCGTCGGTTACGAAAGTCCCTCGCAGTTCAGTCGTGAGTACACCCGTTTGTTTGGTTCGCCACCTTTGCGCGATGTGCGTCGCGTGAGACTAGTGGGAGGATAGAAGTGACGTATGAATTCCTAGACCCCCTGGCATGTCGCAGAACACCGTTGGACGCTGAACGGGAGTAAAAATATCGTTGAGACCATTGTGTCTGTTTCATCAAAAATTGTGGTCGGTAATTGGTTGCAACCAATGGCGTGCAACCCAGCCATGTTCGCCATCAGCGGTGATCGTTACCCAATTTCCACGCGTTTCATGAATGTGGCATTCGACAACTTGACCTTCGTTAAGTTTTTTTAATAAACGTGACTTGATATCTGGCCCTGTTCGTAAAGCCAGGTCTTTGAGTAGCACGCGATAGAGGTTTTTTTCGCTATTGCTGAATGTGGCGGCACTTATGCTGCTACTGTGATGAGAAAAGATGGTCTCATCACGTTCGATTTTTGCGTCTGAGTAACTCGCCGTAATGACCCCTAGTTGATCTGAGAGATCAGGGATAGCGAAACTGGAATGACGTTGTTGTGGTTGATCGTATGATTCCAGACCAGAAGCTAATACCCATCCTTTGATACTTCCTGAGATGACATTTTTCCAGAGGATATCCCCTGAAAATTGTGATTCTTCCGTTCCCAATTTTACTGTTGAATGAAGTACAAGTTCAAGAATAATCACCCCATGCTCGTACGGTGTATCACGTAGCATAAGTCCATCGGTAATCACACGCATTGTATAGTTTTGTACGACGGATTGCTGCCATGTTTTCGTCGTTAAAGGGCTTCGCAAATGATCGGGAATCGATGTGTTTGATGTTAGTCCTACCGTTGCATTGGGGGATATTTTTTTTGTCGTTGGTTTAAATGCCACGTTGTCCTCATTCTTTTTTTAATCGGATCACTAGTTGTGTTGAAGTCATTCGATTTTTTTTGTTATTAGGGTATTGTTTGAACAAGGGTTAAAAACAGTGTTGAGCTGTTTTATAGAAAATTCGGGCACTGAGATGGCGGCAGTGCGGCGTATTTTCTGGGTTGAGGATCAGCTTTAAGTCCGTGATCATCTGCGTGCTCTACCATTATTTTTGGTGGTGAAAGAGATGGCTTTTTTGCTTGTGTAATATTTCCGAAACCAATGCTGATCAACAGCAGGCATAGCAAGCTGAAGTCGATGAGGATGTGTCCTTTTTCCTTCGACCCCATTATTTGTTTTTCGTAGATGATGTTGCGAGATTGCACGTTCGTCACTTGTCCCTTTGCTGGAAGATCGGGACAGTCGATAAAGTCTTTTGATACAGGTTCGTTGGATGATCGTAGACATTGCTCATTCCCCAGCGCAGAATAGGCCGAGTAGAGTGACCAAATGGCAACGAAAGCGGCACAGATGGCGAGTACTTTTTCGGATTTGAGGATTGTGTTGAGTTTATTTTTGACGAACAAGAAAATATGGACATTCATAGCTGTGTTTCCAGTTGCTTCTGTTGGTTACTTCACGTTCATTGTGAAAATTTCCTACCAGCTCTGGTTAGGCAGGAGGCAAATAATTGGCATCGCTTATTTGGCTATCCGCGCAATCCCTTTTAATCTAAAAAACGATACGCTCCCTGCCACGATCAGCACTGAAAAATGCTGGTGGTGCCAAGCTAAATAACAATAGAGCGTTCTTACTTTTACTTTTTCCGTCGCGGATGCGGGAAAATTTGCTGGAGAATTTTTAGTTGCTTTTTTATTCAGGAACGAGATAGTTCATGTGAATTACTATTTTTATTTTGTATGTCGTGAATCGGATTCATTAGCTTACAAATTCTACCGATCACTTTTTTTTTCAGGCAGGCTGAAATGTAAGTAAATGTAATGCTTTTAATGGGTACCCTTCATTGCATAAATGAACATATTTTATTTGTATTAATTTCTGCGCCGAGAAAGTTTAGAGCAGGTATTTTTCATTTCTTTTTTGTTGATTCTTCGATATCGATAGATATATCTATTTTCCGTCGAAGTGGACGCCGTCATGATCGTAATAGATTTCTAATTTGTTGATCGATTTAGCTAGGTATTAGCGACAACTTTGCTTAAAAAAAAGGCAAAGTGATGTGTGTAATCAGTATTTGGTGATGTCTGCATTATTGAGTTTCATATAACTTAAATCAGGTCGTCATGACGAATTTAATAGGCAGTGCAATGCCTGTCGTACTACCCGTTGCGTTCATTAATTTTTATTTTTTTGTTTCGGTGAAATATAAAAAAATATGCAAAGAAATGATCTCTTCATTATCTTTTTAATCGTTTGAAATATTTTGTTACAAAGTCTTTTTTTATGTTGTTGGGCTTCTTTTTGCAATGAATTCTGAGCAAAAAAATCATAAAAAATATCACGATTCATCGTGGTGTATTTGCTACCTACATCGCTTTTGGCGTCGCCGCAGATTGATGAGGATAAACGTATTCCATTACATTATTTCTTCAAAAATTTTCCTGAACCTCTTTTTATATATGTAGTCATAATGACGGCGTCAAATCGCTTGATGTGGTTTGTTATAAAAAAAATGAAATTTTGGGGGAATGGATGAATAAGCGTTGGGGGCGGTGTATTTTGTCGTTGTGCTTAATGGGCGCAGGGCAGGCAATAGCAAATGATGGGCAACTGAGTCTTGAGATGCTGTACCACCCATTAAAAAAAGAGAACTTCACGACGGCGCCACTCACGCACTTGTCCTGGGATGCACAAAACCGTCTTATTGAGACACAGATCAATGACAGTCAAGTCCGATTGTTTGTCGTTGATCCGAAGACTTGGGAGAAGCAGGCGTTGACGGCGGATACGCAGATACTCATGTTGCTACAAAAAGCAGACATACCTTTACTGCAGGCAAAGACGCTGACAGAAAAGCTGGCTCCACAGATTAAACCTGAGGTATCGACTTATCTATTCACCTACAATAAGGATTTATGGCTCCTTGATTTCAAGAATGCGAAGGCAAGAGAATTAACCCATAGTCCATCTGAAAGTAAGGACGAGGCGCTACTCTCTCCAGATGCAAAGTCGGTTGCTTACTTGAAGGGAAACGATCTCTATGTGACCGATATTGCGACCGCGACTGAGCGACGTTTAACCTATGATGGTACTGATACCAATCTGAATGGGCGTCTGGACTGGGTCTATATGGAAGAAATCTATGGCCGTGGCGTATTAAGGGCTTTTTGGTGGTCCCCCAGTGCTGACAAACTGGCATTTCTCAATTTCGATGAAAGCAAGGTTCCCGTTTATACCCTGAGCGGCGATCATGTTCAGCCAGAACAAACAAATCGTACCCATTACCCTAAAGCTGGTGATCCAAATCCTACAGTCAGACTAGGTGTGGTGGATCTGAACGGCAAGCTGAATTGGACCGAAAACCCGTATCAAGGAAAAGAAACGCTGATCGTCCAGGTGGGCTGGACGCCCGACGGTCACTTATTATCCGCCTGGCAGGACCGTGTGCAGACTTGGCTTGATTTGCGGTTATATGATCAGACGATGCAGGGTAGCAAGGTGATGGTACATGAAAGTAGTCCCGCTTGGACTGAGCGCCTACCGTTTCCGGTTTTTTTAAAAGAGGGTGGATTTGTCTGGGAATCTGATCGTACTGGTCATCGGCATTTTTACCGTTATAACAACGACTATCAGTTGCAGGGGCCGATCACCCAAGGTAATTGGGATGTTCGCACAGCATACGGTGTGGATGAAGAGCATGGACGGATTTTGTTTTCTGCCGATGAACGCAATCCTATCGGTAACGATGTGTACGCGGTCAATCTGGATGGTAGCGACTTGCATCGCCTAACAACGGAAAGCGGTACGCATTCAGTTCGCTGGAACAGTAATTACACCTATTTCCTAGATAGCTGGAGCAGCCTGAGGCAACCGCCACGCCAGGCTTTATTTGACGACAAGGGTGCACAGCTGAAGTTAGTCGATGACGCTGGTGTACCTAAAAAAATGAAAGCCTTGCAGCTGGCAACGGTGAAACAGCAGCAAATTATGTCGCGTGATGGTTTTCCGTTAGAGAGTCTGCTATATCTTCCGCCCGACTTTGATGCGTATAAAAAATATCCAGTTTATCAGCATTTGTATGCAGGTCCTATGGCGCCATCGGTGGTTGATCGTTGGACGAACGACCTCTACTACCACTTCTTGGCGCAGCAAGGATACGTAGTTTGGATTCTGGATAACCGCAGTGCGAGTAATAAAGGCGTTGCCAGTGCCTGGCCGATTCATAAAAAATTAGGTCAGCTGGAATTGCAGGATCAACTTGATGGTCTGGCATGGTTGCGTCAGCAAGGATGGGCCGATATGGACAGAGTCTCTCTGGACGGCTGGAGTTATGGCGGGTATTTTACGTCGTATGCCATGACGCATAACGATGCCTGGAAAGTCGGATTTATTGGCGCCCCAGTCACTGATTGGCGTTTGTATGACAGTGTCTATACCGAACGTTATATGGGCTTGCCAGCAGAGAATCAAGAAGGCTATAACAACAGCAGCGTACAAAAAGCGGCTAAAAATTTACATGGCAAAATTCTACTCATGCATGGAACGATGGATGACAATGTGCATCCACAAAATACGACGATGCTCATTGATGAATTGATCAAAGCGGATAAAAGTTATAGTTTGCAGCTCTATCCGGGACAAGCACACGGCCCTCGCGGCGATTGGATTATTTGGTCTCTACAAAAAACGAAATGGGAGTTTTTGAAAAATAATCTGTGAAGGTCGTTGTTTTGACTTGAGGTAGTCTGTGGTAAAACGCCTCTGACTCCTCGACTTTCGCGGAGGATTCAGAGGCGCAGGTGCCATGCGTTGATGTTTCTCGTCTACTTCATTCCTTGCCAACGGGGTGTCATCTGATGCGGAACGGCGAACATATCAAGGACGCGACCAACCGTGTGATCGACCATCTCAGCGATTGATTGAGGGCGCTGATAAAATCCAGGAAGTGGTGGGAAGATGATGCCACCCATTTCTGTGACGGCCGTCATGTTACGTAAATGCGCTAGATTGAAGGGTGTTTCTCTGACCATGAGCACGAGTCGCCGACGTTCTTTGAGCACCACATCAGCTGCTCGCGTAATCAGATTGTCTGACATCCCATGAGCCACCGAGGCCAGCGTTTTCATGGAGCAGGGGGCGATAATCATCCCGTCTGACAGGAAAGACCCACTGGCAATGCTGGCGCCCACATCGCGCACGTTATGGACGACATCAGCTAAGGCTTCAACGTCTTTACGTTTGAAATCCATCTCCTGATGTAGATTGAGCACACCTGCTTCAGAGACCATCAGGTGTGTTTCTATGTCAGGTAATTCGCGCAATACTTCGAGCAGGCGCACGCCATACACCGATCCAGTTGCGCCAGTAATGGCGATAATTAGGCGTTTTGGTGTGGTGTTCGCTTGCATAAAGCGTTGATTAGTCTTTTAGCAAAGCGAGCAATTCGCCGCTGTCGAACATTTCATTCATGATGTCAGAGCCGCCGATAAACTCGCCTTTGACATACAATTGTGGAATGGTTGGCCAGTTAGAAAACTCTTTGATGCCTTGGCGAACCTCTGGATCTTCCAGAACGTTGATAGTGACCAAGCTTTGTACACCGCAAGCTTTTAAGACTTGTACGGCGCGACCAGAAAAGCCACATTGTGGGAATTGGGCAGTTCCCTTCATGAACAGCACAACAGGGTTTTTGGTTACGGTTTCTTTAATCCAACTTTGAACGTCGCTCATGGCACTCTTCCTTATAAAACGAATCCCATCATTATAGAGGAAAGCCAAATTCGATGTCGTTACCTGCTGCAAACTAAGGCAATAAGTCTGCAAAAAACGATGTCGATCAAGACAAGTTAGATTAATTGTTGCTTAAATTATATTAATGCAGAAATACCCGCAGACCCGACAAACTGCGTAGAAACAGTGGTACATTAACTGACTGTCATGCGCCAGAGAGCGTAAAAATAGACGCAATAATAAACGCAACAACAAACGCAACAACAAACGCAAACGGCATTCACAACCTGAGATGCTCCAGCATAGGAGCACTATTGCCTGGGAGACATCGATGCAGCATCTGGCAAGCCATCCGGCGCCCAATGAGTTGGCGCAACCTCTGGGTGTCAATTTATCATCCATTTCACCACTGATAGATGCACGTACGCAGATTTTGCAGGCCCATGAACGCTCCGCCGCCTACGGCGTCACGCGTGACGCCACACCGGACTATCAGCCTGCAGGCAAAGAAGCATTTTCATTGTTAATAGAGCAAAATCGCCTGTTGCACAGCCACGCAGTGCCTGTCATGGAAAATCTCTATGAGCAGATCATCAATACGCATCACATGATCGTACTGACGGATACCCAGGGAAAAATTTTACACACCCTTGGGGATGCGGACTTCTTAGCCAAGGCCGATCAGGTCGCACTTAGTCTGGGTGTGGCATGGTCGGAACAAAGTAAGGGGACCAATGCCATCGGTACGGCGATTGCCAGCGCTTGTCCGACCGTCGTGCATGCCGACCAGCATTACATGCTGGCGAATAATTTTTTGACTTGTTCAGCGGCACCAATTTTTGATGCCCGTGGGGCGATGATTGGGGTCTTGGATGTGACTGGCGATCAACACCATTTCCAGCGGCACACCCTAGCGCTGGTACGGATGTCGGCGCAGATGATCGAAAATCAGTTATTTAATGAAGCGTTTCAAGGTGCGATCAAGATCCATTTTCATAGTCGTCCAGAATTTCTTGGCACGCTTATGGAAGGCATTGTCTGTTTTACGCCGGATGGTCGGTTTATCTCTGCCAGTCGCAGTGGCTTATTTCAGATCGGTATGTCTGCCTCGGCGCTGCAAGCCCACACCTTTAGTTCTTTGTTCGGGATGCCAATCTCGGCTTGTATTGATCACCACCGGACAGCGACACCAGGTCTGTTGCAATTGTGTCTGCACAATGGCGTCAAGGTTTATGCAAAATGTAGCGATATCCGTCCACCTGCATCCGTGTTTCAGCATACGTTACACAATGTCAGACCCGCCGCACCAGCACCTGAACAGGAGCAAAAATCTAACCCTCGCTTTTCGAGTTTAAATTATTTGAATACGGGTGATCATCAGGTGGCGCGTAGCATCGACAAATTGCGTAAAGTAATCGGGCGCGGTATTTCTATTTTGATTACCGGCGAAACAGGTACTGGCAAAGAGTTGCTGGCGCAGGCGATCCATAATGATTCTCCGCGGCATGCAGCACCGTTTGTGGCACTCAATTGCGCATCTATCCCTGAGACATTGATCGAGTCAGAATTATTTGGCTACGAAGAAGGTGCGTTTACGGGCGCGCGTAAAAAAGGCAACGTCGGCAAAATTTTACAAGCCAATGGCGGCACCTTATTTTTAGATGAAATCGGCGATATGCCATTTAGTCTGCAAGCCCGTTTACTACGGGTATTGCAAGAACGCATGGTGACACCATTAGGAAGTAGTAAATCGATTCCTGTCAATGTGGACGTGATCTGTGCAACAAACCGGCATCTGCGTGACATGATTGCGCGTGGTGAATTCAGAGACGATTTATATTATCGCCTCAACGGTCTGGTGGTCCGCTTGCCTGCGTTGCGGGAGCGCAATGATTTAGATATCGTCGTCGCTAAAATATTGCAGACAGAAAGCAATGGCGTCAGCTACACATTGCATCCTGAGGTCATGACGTTATTCCGTGCGCACAACTGGCCGGGTAATTTCCGGCAATTGAGTAACTTGCTCAGAACAGCGATTCTGATGGCAGGAGAAGAGCGCGAGATCAAAATGGAACATTTACCCGATGATTTTCTGGATGATATTGTCGATATGGTGCCAGATAGCAATCAGTCCGACTTGTCTTCGCTATCGCCTCAACCTATCGCCGTAACGATGACTGAAATCGAGCATGACGTCATTCAACGCGCACTGGCCGCACACGATGGCAACGTTTCCGCGACAGCCCGTGCATTGGGCGTATCACGTAACACGATTTATCGTAAAAAACTTAATTGATGAAGCAGCATCGATCAGATTGCAGTCATCGCACTGACCGCATTCATCGCTTCTAACTTCGCGTATTCTTCATCCGCAAACAAACGTGAACGGGTTAGAAAGCGTTTGCCAGTGCCGTTATCCAACGAGAACATACCGCCCATGCCATCGACTAGATCGATAATTAATTGTGTATGTTTCCAATATTCAAATTGTTCTGGACTCATATAAAAAGGCGCACCGCTGATTTCTCCCAGCAAGATGTCATGGTCGCTAATCTGGAAGTCATTTTGCGCGTAGCACAGGGGAGCACTACCATCGCAACATCCACCCGACTGAAAAAATAACAGCGCGCCATGTTGCGCTTGTAGTTTTTGCAGAAACGCGATCGCCTCTGGTGTGCCAAGGACACGGGGTAATTCCGGATGCAATATGGGTTGTGTCATGGTGCATTCATTTAGATTAAACAATAAAAAACTTCCGGCACAACGCTAAGGCTGTGACGGAAGTTTACCTCTACCTATAATCAGAAAAAGCCAAGTGCGTTCGGGCTGTAACTGACCAGCAGATTTTTTGTCTGTTGGTAGTGATCCAACATCATCTTATGATTTTCACGTCCGATACCGGATTGTTTGTAACCACCGAAGGCCGCATGCGCTGGATACAGGTGGTAGCAGTTTGTCCATACCCGACCTGCCTGAATGCCACGTCCAACGCGGAACGCACGTGATCCGTCGCGGGTCCAGACGCCTGCACCGAGACCATATAAGGTGTCATTGGCAATCGCCAGCGCTTCCGCCTCATCTTTAAACGTCGTCACTGACACCACAGGGCCAAAAATCTCTTCTTGGAAGATCCGCATTTTGTTGTGACCTTTGAAAATCGTTGGTTGCACATAGAAGCCGGTTTCCAGATCGCCTTCCATGTCTTTGCGCGCACCACCGATCAATACTTCAGCACCTTCTTGTTTGCCGATATCGAGATACGATAGAATTTTTTCTAGTTGTTCGTGCGACGCTTGTGCTCCAATCATCGTGTTGGCATCGAGCGGGCTACCTTGTTTGATGGCAGCGACACGTTTGATCGCACGTTCAATGAAGCGCTCGTAGATGGATTCCTGAATTAAGACGCGGGAAGGGCAGGTGCAGACCTCACCTTGATTGAGCGCGAACATCGAGAAACCTTCCAGACATTTATCAAAGAAGGCATCGTCTTTATCCATCACATCTTCAAAGAAAATATTCGGTGATTTGCCACCTAACTCTAGCGTAACAGGAATCAGATTCTGTGCAGCATATTGCATGATAAGGCGGCCAGTGCCTGTCTCACCCGTAAATGCGATTTTGGCGATACGTTTGCTTGATGCCAGTGGCTTTCCTGCTTCCAGTCCAAAACCATTCACTACATTGAGTACGCCTGCTGGTAACAGATCATGAATCAGTTCAACCAACACCATGATCGAGGCAGGTGTTTGTTCTGCGGGTTTGAGTACCACGCAGTTACCGGCTGCTAATGCCGGTGCCAGTTTCCAGACCGCCATCAGGATCGGAAAATTCCATGGAATAATCTGACCGACGACACCTAATGGTTCCTGAATGTGATATGCAAAGGTCGTTTCGTCGATTTGTGAAACAGATCCTTCTTGGGCGCGGATACAGCCAGCGAAATAACGGAAATGATCAATCGCCAGAGGAATATCCGCTGCCATCGTTTCACGGATTGGTTTGCCATTGTCGATCGTTTCAGCTGTCGCCAGTAAGCTCAGATTGGCTTCCATGCGATCAGCAATTTTATTCAAAACATTGGCGCGATCAGCGGCAGAGGTATTGCCCCATGCAGTTTTAGCGGCGTGGGCAGCATCGAGTGCGAGCTCGATATCCTCTGCAGTTGATCGTGCGACTTCGCAAAACGGTTTGCCGATGATAGGACTGATATTGGCAAAGTAATCGCCTTTGACTGGAGCTACAAATTTGCCGCCGATAAAATTGTCGTAACGGGTTTTGAAAGGATTGCTGATGCCCAGTTTGCTGATGTCTGCCATGTTCATGGTGTTTGTCTCCGTAAAATTATTTGTGGTTGTATCGGGTGCTGTTGCACACAAGGATAAGAGCAATCCCTGTGCCATGGCCGATGTTGCAGTGCATCGTCGACGGAGCACCATAGGCGCTATCAGAGATGCATAAAAAAACTAAGTAAGGAGATGCTAGGATTGTGACAATGGTGAACAGGTTGATTTCACTGACTGTTGCAAATTGGGACAGTCGGTGAGTAAGCCAAGGAAATCGTTTGATGAGCGATGGTGTCGTAAAGAGGAAATACCCTTGCCCAATGCTATTTAGGCGAAAAAAAAACCGGAGGCGCGGCTCCGGTTGTTGTGATGCTGATGTTACTTAGTTAAAGGCATTTATTAGCTGCGCAATTTCGCAAAGGCTGCTGCCATCGCGTTGCCAGATGGTGCCGTTTGCGTCTGGTTACGATGCTGATTGAGGCGTTTAGTATCGTTACGATCGCCGCGTTGCTCAGGTTTGCTGCCTGGTTGCGGTGCTGCATCAGTCAGGCGCATGGTCAGCGCAATACGTTGACGTTTAACATCCACTTCCAAGACTTTGACCTTCACAACCTGACCCGCTTTCACAACGGTGTGCGGGTCTTTAACAAAGGTATTGGACAGCGCAGAAATGTGGACAAGACCATCCTGATGCACGCCGATATCCACAAAGGCACCGAATGCAGCAACGTTGGTGACCACGCCTTCCAGAATCATCTCTGGACGTAAATCTTTGATCTCTTCAACGCCTTCTTTAAACGTCGCTGTAGTAAATTCAGGGCGTGGATCGCGCCCTGGTTTTTCTAATTCTTTGATGATGTCCGTAATCGTTGGCACACCGAATTGATCATCGGCATACTTCGCCGGATTGAGCGATTTTAATAACCCGCTATCACCAATAACGCCTTTGACATCTTTTTTAATATCAGCAAGAATTTTTTCAACCAGCGGATAAGACTCGGGGTGAACTGCTGACGCATCCAGCGGGTTATTGCCATTCATGATGCGCAAAAAGCCTGCTGCCTGCTCAAACGTCTTATCGCCCAGACGTGGCACAGAGCGCAAATCTGCACGTGAGGTGAACATCCCTTTGGCATCGCGGAAATTGACAATACTTTGTGCAACGCTCGAGGACAAGCCTGATACCCGCGCCAATAACGGTGCAGAGGCTGTATTGACGTCCACACCCACCGCATTCACGCAGTCTTCTACCACCGCATCGAGTGAGCGCGCCAATTGGCTTTGGCTGACATCATGCTGATACTGACCCACACCAATCGATTTCGGATCGATCTTCACCAGTTCTGCCAAGGGGTCTTGCAAACGACGCGCGATTGATACTGCGCCACGGATAGAAACGTCGAGGTCAGGCAATTCTTTAGACGCAAATTCAGAAGCAGAATACACCGATGCGCCTGCTTCTGAGACCACGATTTTGGTCAGCTTTAATTCTGGTTTGAGTTTGATCAGGTCTTGTGCAAGCTTATCTGTTTCGCGCGATGCCGTGCCATTACCAATCGAGATCAGTGATACGTTATGTTTGGCGGCGAGTTGCGCCAATACATGCAAGGAGCCATCCCAGTCATTGCGCGGCTGATGTGGGTAAATGGTGGCGTATTCCATGACCTTGCCTGTGGCATCGACCACCGCCACTTTGACACCGGTACGCAGACCAGGATCGAGACCCATGGTCGCGCGTGGGCCAGCTGGCGCTGCGAGCAACAAGTCTTTCAGGTTACGTGCAAACACATTGATCGCTTCGATCTCTGATTGCTCACGCAATTTACCCATTAATTCGGTATCAAGATGCATGAAGACTTTGACGCGCCATGCCCAGCGGACTGTATCAACCAGCCATTTGTCAGCAGGGCGATCCTTTTGGCTGATACCAAAGTGCGCTGCAATTCTGCCCTCGCATGGATTCAACGGTGAGGCCCATGTTGGCTTCTCTTCTTCGCTATCCAGACGCAATGTAAGAGTCAGCATCTCTTCGCGGCGACCACGGAACAAGGCCAGCGCGCGATGGGATGGGATCGTGCCCAGGGTTTCTGAGTAGTCAAAATAATCGGCAAACTTTTCGCCTGCTTCTTCTTTGCCTGGCACGACTTTGGATTCAACGATGCCATGGTCGTTCAGATATTCACGCAAAGAATGTAAGAGTGTTGCATCTTCTGCAAAGCGTTCCATCAGAATCTGACGCGCACCGTCGAGTGCCGTTTTGGCATCAGGAACACCTGGATTGTCGCCGTTATCAGTTGTAAACGCAGGTTTCAGATATGCAGCCGCCTCAGCTTCTGGATTCAACAATGGATTCGCCAACAAAGCGTCCGCGAGGGGCAACAAACCCGCTTCTACCGCGATTTGCGCTTTAGTGCGGCGCTTAGGTTTGTACGGCAGGTATAAATCTTCAAGACGCGTTTTGTCTTCGGCGTGGGTAATTGCATCCAGCAGAGCTGGCGTCATTTTGCCTTGTTCTTCGATCGACGCCACAATCGCAGCACGACGGTCTTCTAATTCCCGTAGATAGCGCAAACGCTCTTCTAATAAACGCAATTGGATGTCATCCAGACCGCCAGTCACTTCTTTACGGTAGCGGGCAATAAACGGTACCGTCGCACCTTCATCCAGCAAGGCAACGGCAGCAGCAACCTGAACCGGCTTAGCAGCGAGTTCTACGGCGAGTCTTTGTTCAATCGAAGGCAGCATAAATCCAGAATCCAGACAATAAAAAGCAATCAAGGCGCAGATGATACGCAATTTGTGTAAATGCGCCAGTCTTGACAGCGCTAAAGAGTGGGGGTAAATGAGAAAAAGTTGCAATAAATTACATATATTGTGCGAATTTACCCTTGTTCCCTCTTTGGCATGGGTATAAGTCAGGTCTTATTCCTATGAAAAAAGGCGTGTCAGGCAATATTGATTTGCCTGACACGCCTTTGTTTTGTCTGACTCAATAACGATCTTCTGTTATTTGGATCGCTTGCCCTTAGTCGCGGATCTCCAATGCTCGGTTTAGGCTCAGTGCCGCTAGGGAGCAGGCGGCGCCGGAGAGTAAGTAGAGACTCACGTATTCTAGGCCGAAGTGGGAAGACAGACCTAATGCGACGAGTGGTGCGAATCCCGCGCCGACCAACCACGCCAGATCAGAAGTCAGGGCGGCGCCAGTGTAGCGGTATTTAGCGGCAAAGTTAGCAGTCACTGCACCTGCTGCCTGGCCGTAGGAAAGTCCTAGTAACACAAAGCCGAGAAGGATGAAGATGTTCTGGCCACGTTCGCCACCATCAAGCAAGGTTGGGACAAAACCGCTTAGTACGGCAATCATCAATGCCAGTGTGCCGAGTGTGTTGCGGCGACCGAATTTATCAGCGATGACGCCTGAGGCGACAACTGCTAAGGCCATGAGCGCTGCTCCTCCGACCTGGATATACAGGAAGTTACTCAGGGAGCGAGGTGAATATAAGGTGATCCAAGAGAGCGGGAAAACCGTCACCAGATGGAACAGCGCATAACTTGCTAACGCCGCCAGCGCACCAATGAGCACATTCCGTCCTTGAGAGGACACTAATTCTGTGACTTTGGTTGGTTCCAGTTCGCGTTCATCAAGCAAACGTGCATATTCATTGGTGGAAACTAAGCGCAGACGGGCGAATAAGGCGACGACGTTAATCGCGAATGCCACATAGAACGGATAGCGCCAGCCCCAGACCAGGAAGTCCTCTGCAGATGTATTGGATATCAAAAATGCGAAGATGCTGCCAGCAATCATGAAACCGATCGGTGCGCCAAGCTGACCTAGCATCGCGTACCAGCCACGTTTATTCTGTGGTGCATTGAGCGCGAGCAAGGAAGGCAAACCATCCCACGCACCGCCGAGTGCAATACCTTGACCGATGCGAAGTAGCGAAAGGATTACAATGGCGGCTGTGCCCAGATGATTAAATGTCGGTACAAACGCAATACCTGCCGTCGAAAAACCCAGTAAGACAAGTGCCATGGTTAATTTGGCTTCTCGCCCCAGACGATGCTGGATGGTCATGAAAATAACCGTACCAAAAGGTCTTGCAAGAAATGCGAAAGCAAATATAGTGAATGCGTACAATGTGCCTTCAAGTCGCGGCGCGAACGGGAAGAACACGGAAGGAAAGACCAGCACAGAGGCAATTGCATAGACGAAAAAGTCGAAATACTCTGACGCTCGTCCGATGACCACGCCGATCGCTATCTCTCCGGGAGCGATGGTTGAATGATCTTCTTTGGTATTTTTGGTCGAACCAGTATTGGAACGGAGGGGGAATTCGGCGTTATGGCCGCCTTGATGGCTGATACTTGGCATAGTCGTCTCTCGTAGTTATGGTCTGATCGATGGACGCCAGATAACCCTCGCAGATATAACTTTGCTAAGGTAGGACAAAACGTCCAATCGCTAATGCTAGTCAGTTGATGTACCTTAACATAAAACTTAGCCTAAATTGGAATTTTTATGACGATTTCCCTACTCTTGCGGCGCGGACTGATGCTGTTATGCTTCGCGCTGTTGGCTGGATGTGACACGATTGTGTTAAATCCCTTCGGTGATATAGCCGCGCAACAGAGCAAACTTATTGTTATTTCAACAATATTAATGCTCATCATCATCGTTCCGGTGATAGCACTCACTCTCTTTTTCGCTTGGCGTTATCGTCAAAGCAACACTGAGGCGGCCTATGAGCCCGACTGGGATCACTCCACGATGTTGGAGTTGGTGATCTGGGGTGCACCGTTGTTAATTATCATCGCTTTGGGCACGATAACCTGGATTTCTACGCATACTCTTGATCCATATCGAAAGTTGTCGCGTTTAGATGAAAATCGTCCGATTCCTGCCAATGTCAAGCCGATCGAGGTTGAAGTCGTTGCGCTGGATTGGAAATGGTTGTTTATTTATCCAGAACAAGGTATTGCGACAGTGAATGAATTGGCGGTACCAGTGGACGTTCCGGTCAACTTCAAAATTACAGCTTCGTCGGTTATGAATTCGTTTTATATCCCAGCACTGGCAGGCCAGATTTATGCGATGCCTGGTATGCAAACAGCATTGCACGCTGTGATCAACAAGGCGGGCGTCTATGAAGGATTCTCTGCTAACTATAGCGGCGCTGGCTTCTCTGATATGAAATTTAAGTTCCACGGTATGAATCAGCAGGACTTTGACAAATGGGTAGCGACAGCGAAAGCGGATGCCAGCGTCTTGAAACGCGCTGATTATCTGCAATTAGAGCAGCCAAGTATCAAAGATCCTGTGCGTCATTTCGGGACAGTCGATGCTGACCTGTTCCACGCTATCGTGAATCGTTGTGTTGCAGAGGATCAGGTATGTATGGATCAACTGATGGCGAGCAACATGAACGTGAGGACTGCAAAAACCAGCGAAGTAAAGGGTTTTGCCTTGCTGGCGCAGAATCAGCGTAACGGGCGCGCTCTTGATGCTGAAGTGTGTACCACGCCGTCAATTACTAGTGGGAAAAAATAATGTTCGATCAAATTGATATGACTAAGCTGATATTCGGCCGTCTTAGCTGGGATGCGATTCCCTTCCATGAGCCTATCTTGCTGGCAACCTTTGTTATGGTTGGACTAGGTGGGATCACTTTGTTAGGCGCTCTGACCTACTTCCGCGTCTGGGGTGTGTTATGGCGTAACTGGTTCACCAGTATCGATCATAAACGTATCGGTATTATGTACATGATTCTCGGTATCGTGATGCTGTTGCGCGGTTTTGCGGATGCGTTGATGATGCGTGCGCAGCAAGCGTTGTCGTTTGGAGATTCGCATGGCTTCTTGCCTCCGCATCACTATGACCAGGTGTTTACTGCTCACGGCGTGATCATGATTTTCTTCGTGGCGATGCCGTTTGTCACTGGTTTGATGAACTATGTTGTGCCACTGCAGATTGGTGCACGTGACGTTGCCTTTCCATTCCTGAATAACTTTAGCTTCTGGATGACGACGTTTGGTGCCGTTCTGGTGATGGCTTCTTTGTTTGTTGGTGAATTTGCGCGCACAGGCTGGTTGGCATACCCACCGCTGTCAGGCATTTTAGGTAGCCCGGATGTGGGGGTCGATTACTATATCTGGTCCTTACAGATCGCTGGTGTCGGAACCTTGTTGTCCGGCGTGAATCTGATTGTAACGATCATCAAAATGCGCGCTCCTGGCATGACAATGATGAAAATGCCAGTGTTCACATGGACTGCTTTGTGTACTAACGTGCTGATCGTTGCTGCTTTCCCAGTGTTGACTGCGGTATTGGCGATGTTGTCTCTGGATCGCGTGTTTGGTACTAACTTCTTCACGAACGACATGGGTGGTAACTCCATGATGTACGTGAATCTGATCTGGATCTGGGGTCACCCAGAGGTGTACATTCTGGTCTTGCCAATTTTTGGTGTTTTCTCAGAAATCGTTTCTACCTTCAGCAGCAAACGTCTGTTTGGTTACACCTCTATGGTGTACGCGACTGTCGTTATTACGATTCTGTCTTACCTGGTATGGTTGCATCACTTCTTCACGATGGGTTCCGGCGCGAGTGTTAATTCGTTCTTCGGGATTACCACGATGATTATTTCGATCCCGACTGGTGCGAAAATATTTAACTGGCTGTTCACAATGTACCGTGGCCGTATCCGCTTCGAAGTACCGATGCTGTGGACCATGGGCTTTATGGTAACTTTCGTTATTGGTGGTATGACCGGTGTGTTATTAGCGGTTCCTCCTGCTGACTTCGTGTTGCACAACAGTTTGTTCCTGATTGCTCACTTCCATAACGTGATTATTGGTGGTGTAGTGTTTGGTACATTTGCTGGTATTAACTTCTGGTTCCCGAAAGCATTTGGCTACAAATTGGATGCGTTCTGGGGTAAATGCTCGTTCTGGTTCTGGACGATCGGTTTCTACTTTGCGTTCATGCCGTTGTACGTTCTCGGTCTGATGGGTGTTACCCGTCGCCTGAGCCACTTTGAAGATCCATCCTTGCAAATCTGGTTCCAGATCGCTGCTTTCGGTGCGGTTCTGATTGCCTTCGGTATTGCTTGCTTTGTGATTCAGTTGGGCGTGAGTTTCATGCGTCGTGATTCATTGCGTGATTTCACTGGTGATCCATGGGGTGGCCGTACTCTGGAATGGTCGACATCGTCACCACCACCAGCGTATAACTTTGCTTTTACACCATTGGTGCATGACATCGACACTTGGGCAGATATGAAGAGCAACAATTATCAGCGTCCTACCGATAGTTTTGTCGCCATTCATATGCCAAAAAATACGGGTGCAGGTGTGATTATTGCAGGCTTGAGTGCAGCAGTTGGTTTTGCACTGATCTGGCAAATGTGGTTGCCTGCTGGCCTCGCGTTTATCGCAATGATGGCGGCAATCATTATCCATACTTTTAATTACAATCGCGATTACTACATCCCTGCGGAAGAAGTTACCCGCACTGAAGCAGAACGCACACGTTTGTTAGCGAGCCATGTCTAATACATCTACTTCTACTCATAACGCGACGGGCGCGGCTTCCGGCTCACGCTACTTTGTTCGGGAACACCATCCTGAAAACGGCACGATGTTGGGTTTCTGGTTATACCTGATGAGTGACTGTCTGGTCTTTGCCTGTTTGTTTGCTGCCTATGCTGTATTGGGTCGTAATTATGCAGGTGGTCCAACTGGCGCGGAAATTTTTGATCTGCCATTGGTTGGTCTCAATACATCCTTGCTATTGTTGTCTTCGATTACTTATGGTTTTGCGATGCTGGAATCGCAAAAAGACCGTCTGCGTAATACGATGATCTGGCTGGCGGTAACGGGTCTTTTGGGTGCTTGCTTTATTTATTTTGAGTTGTACGAGTTCGTTCATCTGATCATGGAGGGCTCAGGCCCACAACGCAGTGGCTTCTTGACGTCGTTCTTTGCATTGGTAGGTACGCATGGCTTACACGTCAGCTTCGGTATCATTTGGTTGGTGACATTGTTATTCCAATTGAAGCGCCACGGATTAACCTCAGAAAACCGTCGTCGCCTGATGTGTTTGTCTATGTTCTGGCACTTTCTTGACGTTGTCTGGATCGGTGTCTTTACCTTTGTCTATTTGATGGGAGTTCTGCCATGAGCGCACACCACGACCACGCGGCCCATGGCCACCATGACCATCACGATCACCATGGTCATGATCACGCAGATCACGGCAGTCTGAAAAGCTACGCTACTGGTTTTATCCTTGCAGTGTTGTTGACAGTGATTCCGTTCTGGTTAGTCATGGCAAAAGTGTTTGATAAATCCAGCACGACAGGATTTGTATTGCTGGCCTTTGCAGCAGTGCAGATCGTAGTCCACATGGTGTACTTCTTGCACATGAATTCAAAGTCAGAAGGCGGCTGGACTATGCTTGCTTTATTGTTCACGACGATGGTTGTTGTGATTATGATGAGTGGTTCCTTGTGGGTGATGTACCATCTGAATCACAATATGATGCCAGGGATGGATCATGAAACAGTCCCTGAATCAATTCGCGCAGTACCAGTTGAAAAAGACATGAAAAAAATGCCTGGCATGTCATGATTGATCGTTTGAATCATACGACTACCGAAGCCCACGCGGCGGTAGTCGGTGCTTCTCAACCCCGCTCGAAATTTGTGAGGACCTTCCTCGCAATTTGCGCGGGGTTGTTGTTTGTGGGCTTCGCTGCGTTGGGCACTTGGCAGGTACAGCGTTTGCAGTGGAAACTGGATTTGATCTCCCGCGTTGATCAAAGGGTGAGCGCACCAGCAGTGGAGGTACCTGCTATCAATCAATGGTCAACGGTGAATGCCGCACTCGATGAGTATCGGCATGTCCAGTTGCAAGGGACGTATCTTTATCGCGCAACCAGTCTGGTTCAGGCATCAACAGAATTAGGCAGCGGCTATTGGGTAATGACACCGTTGCGTCAACAGAGCGGTGATATTGTTTGGATTAATCGTGGCTATATTCCAACCAGCATGGCTTCGCAGTTTCTGCCTGAAAAAAATCTTGCTGCTACAAGCAATGCTGCGACTTCAACAGCAACCATCGTCGGTCTGCTGCGTATGAGTGAGCCAAAGGGTGGTTTTCTTCGTAATAATGAACCGTCATCTCAGCGCTGGTTCTCAAGAGATATTCAGGCACTTTCAGATTCTCACCATCTGGCACAAGTTGCGCCATTTTTTGTAGATCAAGAACGGTCTGTCAAGGCTGCGAACAGTGTGGCGACCGATTATCCTGCCGCTGGACTCACAGTGATTTCTTTTCACAACAATCATTTGGTCTATGCACTGACGTGGTACGCGTTGGCATTGATGGTGGCGGGGGCATTTGTTTATGTCCGTCGTGATGATCGTCGTTTGCGATTACAGGCGATGGAGTCCAAGTCTCGATAGTCTGTTAACATAGCAGTCCGCTCTTTATCTTTTTTAGCAATTGGCGGCGAAGCGCAATGACATCGATGAAGAAGCATCCTTGGGAGAAACGAATGACTGTTAATTCATCGCGTCAGACACGCGAGCACGAGATACAAACGCAGCAGAAGCGAGTTTTGTACGCAGCGTCTGACTATGAAAGCTCGGCTGGGCACAAAAATATGCTTCAGCTCATTCAGTTACGCTGGATCGCAATGCTGGGGCAGGTGTCGACGATTGCGCTTGCTACCTTTGTATTTGACATCAAGTTACCATTACTTCAGATTTCCTATGTCATTGCAGGTCTGATTGCCTTCAATATCGCTAGCCATTTGCGCTGGCATGAAGAGGTTAAGGTCTCGAATAGAGAGCTATTTTTTGCGTTGCTGGTTGACGTTAGTATCCTGACTTTGCAACTCTATCTATCCGGTGGTACGAGTAACCCGTTTGCGTTTCTGTATTTGTTGCAGGTGATTTTAAGCGCGGTTCTACTCGAAGCATGGTCGACCTGGTTCATTGTTGTTATTGCTGGTGCTTGTTTGTTTGGGCTGTCTATTTTTTATTACCCCTTGGTGTTGCCGCCTGAGCATGTTGATAGCATGCCCGGCCTGTATCAGGATGGCGTAATTATTTGTTTTTTAGTTAATGCTGCTTTGTTGGTCTTTTTTCTCACTCGCATCAACGGCAATTTGAGCAGTCGAGACGCGCAGTTGGCAGACTTACGACAACATGCAACTGAAGAAGAGCATATCGTCAAAATGGGCTTGCTTGCTTCAGGTGCCGCACATGAATTAGGCACCCCGCTGGCGACCTTGTCGGTGATTGTTGGTGACTGGCGACGGATGCCAGAGTTCAGCAAAAATCCTGAGTTACTGGAAGAAATCAACGAGATGCAACGACAGCTCCAGCGATGCAAAAGTATCGTGAGTAGTATTTTGTTGTCGGCTGGTGAAGCGCGGGGCGAATCTTCCGTCAAAACAACGCTGATTACTTTCCTGAGCAACCTCGCAGACGACTTCAGAGCAACACGGTCTATCGATACTTTCTTGTTTGAGAATCAGATTCAACATGACGTGCCCGTTGTGTTTGATTCCGCACTTAAACAGATGATCTGCAATCTGTTAGATAATGCGCTTGAGGCATCGCCGAACTGGGTGAGCCTGACCGTATCGAGTCAGAACAATATGCTCAATATTGTTGTTAGTGACTGTGGTCCGGGGTTTTTGCCGGAGATACTGGAGAAGCTGGGACAGCCGTATCAATCGACCAAAGGGCGTCCGGGCAGTGGACTAGGTATTTTCTTTGTCGTTAATGTGGCACGTAAGTTAGGTGGTTCTGTTTCTGCACGCAATCGGGAAGAGGGTGGCGCGACGGTAAAAATAGGTCTGCCGTTATCAGCAATCATGCTTTAAGGGATAACACAATGATGTCGGAAAATCGTCTGTTGTTGATAGTCGAAGACGATACTGCTTTTGCTCGTACTCTCGCCCGCTCGTTTGAGCGGCGCGGCTATACGGTCATCCATGCTGCAAATCTTGAAGATTCGGCAGATTTATTAAGCAAACACTCGCCGCGTTACGCGGTGGTGGATTTGAAACTCAATGGCGCTGCGTCGGGTCTGGCCTGCGTTCAGATGCTCAATAAGCACGATCCTGAGATGCTCATCGTCGTATTAACTGGTTTTGCCAGTATTGCGACGGCAGTTGAGGCCGTCAAATTAGGTGCTTGTCAGTATCTGGCGAAGCCTTCCAATACGGATGATATTGAGGCGGCATTTGGGCACGTTGCAGGGGTTTCTGAGCCTGAGCTGACGAATCGTTCTACATCAATTAAGACGCTGGAGTGGGAGCGAATACATGAGGTGCTGGTGGAAGTTGATTTTAATATTTCTGAAGCAGCGAGGCGCTTGGGAATGCATCGGCGGACGTTGGCGAGGAAGTTGAATAAGCAGCAGGTGAAATAATAATCTTCGTAGGGCAGGGACAACCCGCCATCGTTAATCCTTTGACGCGTTGTCATTAATGCGATCGCTTTACATATTTAAACCGACAGTACTTTGTAGAACTAGGCCAGGGGTGGCTCGGTAGCCACTCACTTTTCTTGTCTCGCCAAGAAAAGTAAGCCAAAGAAGGCGACGCTGAGACTTTGCCCAGCGTGTCCCGTCACTGCGTGTCGGGACAATTTGTGCAGCACATAAAACAGGAAGGTATCGAAACTTGCTGCGCTCAAACAGGGATACTTTTTACTCTGTTTTCCGTGAAACACAAATTGCTTTGTCTAAAACGGAGAAAGTCAAAAGCGACGTTACAACGCTTCCAGTCAATCAAACGTATGGTGAGTGGGATTACGTCCTCAAATTATTTAAATTCGCGCCCTCTGCATCTTATTCACCTATACTGAGGCAACACCCGCATTCGCAGGCGTCTACCAGGAGCAATATCATGAGTAAAGTGACCAAGACAAATAAAGAAACCAAAAAACAGGCTTTACTCTCACCAAAAGAGAAAAAAGCGGCCAAGGATGCAAAGAAATCGGCCGGTTCATCGATTCCACTCGGTGCGCGCTAAGCCAGCAGGCTCGCTAACGAACACGTTATATTGGCGAAAAAAAACGACTACAAGTCATGTTTGTAGTCGTTTTTTTTTGAATACTCGAATAATACGTCGATGAGTATTTCTAATTCGAGATGAATTGCCCACCCGATACTCGCTCAATCCCCGCCAGATCACGCCAACTTTGTACTTGTACGAAACCACGCACTAAGAGTAATTGGCGAACCTCATCTGCCTGGTGATAGCCGTGTTCCATGAGTAACCAGCCATCGCTTGCAAGATGCTCTGGTGCACCTGCAATGATTGTTCGGTAGGCACTTAAACCATCACCGTGATCGGTTAGCGCATTAATGGGTTCAAAGCGTAAGTCGCCTTGTGACAGGTGCGGATCATCTTTGACGATATACGGTGGATTGCTGACGATGGTGTGAAAAACCTGGCCTTCTACGTCGGCGTACCAGTCACTGTGCACTACGCGGACACGACTTGGTGCAAGATGGCGCATCACATTTTTTTGAGCAATAGCTAAGGCGTCAGGGCTGATGTCGAGCGCAGTAACGAACAGATCTGATCGGGTGTGTGCAATCGCAACTGCAATCGCACCAGAACCCGTACCCATATCCAGTAATGCCGAATTTTCAGGGGCATGACTGAGCGCGAGTTCAACTAGGAGTTCTGTATCAGCGCGAGGAATTAAGACTGCTGGCGACGTGAAAAACGGCAGACCAAAAAACTCGCGCTCACCCGTAAGGTAAGCGATGGGCTCACCATCAAGACGGCGTTGTATCAGCGTTTGTAGCGCCAGGTGTTGCGCTAAATTGATTTGATAGTCCGACTGGGTAATGAGCTCAATGCGGGTCAGTCCGGTCACTGCCATTAATAAGATACGCGTTTCTAATTTCTCTAATGGCGAAAGGCGCTCGTAATCAGCGATAGTCAGATGATCTTGTTGCCACGCGTGCATTAACGGTGTTTCCCAAACATGCCGGTTTTTTCTCGGTGAAAGAACAAAAATACCAGCGTTAATCCAACTAGCACAAATCCTATCATCGACCATGCAGGGATAGATAAACCCAGTATCGGTGCATAAGGTGTTTCGCACAAGCCATCGGCACGGAATAAAGTTGGCCACCAGCTTGCCAGAAATATTTTATTTAAGCCTGTTTCGAGTGGATCAATACCGCATGAAAGACCGGGATTAGCTAACACGTATAAGTGTTTTATTGCCACGCCAATACCAGCAAGAGCGGAGGCGGTGGCGAGGCCGATGCTGATACGCCTGGTACCGCGTGGCATGGCTGCGCCGATCAGGCAAAAGATCGCAATCGCGATAAAAGCATAGCGCTGTAGCACGCACAACGGACAAGGCAACATGTGTTCGACGATCTGCAAATAAAGTGCAGCACCGATTAAAGCAATGCAGAATGCGGCGATGCCAAGTAATACAGGTTTCGAGGAATGCATGAATTTCATCCGGAAAATAAGAGCGGTTGCCAGCTTACACGGTTTTTCGCATTGATGCGTAAAAGCTATCGTGTCAGGCTAGCATCATCTGTGACTATTGCTTGGATGACTTAATCGTCGCCAAGTTCCGCTAATAATTCAGCTTGGTGTTCTGCGATTAACGCATTGCTGAGTTCAGTCAGGTCGCCGTCCATAATGAAGTCCAGTTTGTACAAGGTCAGGTTGATACGGTGATCCGTCATCCGGCCTTGTGGGTAATTGTAAGTACGAATACGTTCGCTACGATCGCCAGAACCGATCAGGCTCTTACGGGTGGCAGCTTCTTTGGCTTGTTTTTCGCGTAATTGACCATCCATGATACGTGTTGCCAACACCCGCATTGCTTGCGCTTTATTCTGATGCTGACTACGTCCATCCTGGCATTCGACCACAATACCTGTAGGAAGATGCGTCAGACGAACCGCTGAATCTGTTTTGTTAATATGCTGACCACCGGCACCGCTTGCTCGGAAGGTATCAATGCGCAAATCGGCATTGTTAATCACGACGTCAGCGAGTTCATCGGCTTCTGGCATCACAGCCACCGTACAAGCAGAGGTGTGGATGCGACCTTGTGTTTCTGTAGCTGGCACACGCTGTACGCGATGGCCGCCAGATTCGAACTTTAGTTTCGAATACGCACCTAATCCGGCAATACGTACTATCACTTCTTTATAGCCGCCAAGTTCGGATTCCGACTCGGACATCATTTCGACTTGCCAGCGATTACGCTCTGCAAAACGGGTGTACATCCGCAGTAAATCACCTGCAAATAAGGCGGCTTCATCACCACCGGTACCGGCACGAATTTCCAGCAGAATATTGCGTTCGTCGTTGGGGTCTTTCGGTAACAGCATTTTTTGCAAATCTGCTTCGAGCACTTGCATATTGGCCTTGGCTGCGTCGATTTCATCTTGCGCAAAAGCCTTCATTTCCGGATCGTTCAGCATTTGCTGTGCTTCGTCGATATCGGCTTGTGCTTGCTGATAGTTTTTATATAAGGCAACGAGTGGATCCAGCTCCGCATGCTCACGGTTGAGTTTGCGGTAAGTGTCCATGTCGTTGGTGGCACCTTCTTGCATTAGCAAGTGACCGACTTCGTCTAGGCGCTCAGCTAGTTGATCTAGCTTTGACAGCATTGATGGTTTCATACTTGAATTAATGAAGTGTTGATGAGTGTACAAGAGGGCGTGTGCCCGGAATCATCGCGCTATGATCATGCAATGATCGCGCAGTCGTTTTGGTCGTTGCGACAGGCGTCGCTAACGTTTGGTGCGGAATAAATGTGGGAGTAACGTCGCCAATCGTGCGCGCTCATCGCCGCTGGCCTGATGCAGTGCTTGTTGTGGACCGTGCAGGAACTTCGCCGTGATGCCCTTGGATAACGCTTCCAGAACGGTGTCGATATCTTCGCCACGTGCCAGCATTTTACGGGCGCGTTCGAGTTCTATCATCCGAACTTGTTCGCTGCTCTCGTGTAAATCCTGAATGACTGGAACAATAGCGCGGCCATCAATCCAATGCATAAATGACTGCACTCGGGTCTCGATGATGGCTTCGGCTTGGGCAACGGCAGCTTGGCGATTTTCCAAACCGGATTGCACGACGGTGCCAAGATCATCGACGGTGTATAAGAAGACGTCGTCTAAATGGGCGACTTCTGGTTCAATATCCCGTGGCACTGCCAGATCGACCATAAAGACGGGTCTGTGCTTACGTGCTTTCACAACGCGCTCAACCAGACCCAGACCAATGATTGGTAAAGACGACGCGGTACAAGAAACGACGATGTCAAATTGCGCTAATTGTTGTGGCAGATCCGCAAGACGTATCGCTTTGCCGTTAAAACGATGGGCTAAGGCCTCGCCGCGCTCTAAGGTACGGTTGGCAATAGTGATCGATTTGGGATTCTGCGCTGCGAAATGCGTGGCACAGAGTTCGATCATTTCACCTGCACCGATAAAAAGAATATGCTGATCGGCAATTTTGTCAAAAATACGCTGAGACAATCGAACGGCCGCTGCTGCCATCGAGACGCTATGAGCGCCAATTTCTGTCGTACTGCGGACTTCTTTGGCCACCGCAAACGTCCGTTGGAACATCTGATGCAGATAAGTACCAAGGCCACCTGCAGCTTCCGCCTGACGGACAGCATCTTTCATTTGTCCAAGAATTTGTGGCTCGCCCAACACCATCGAATCCAGACCGGAAGCAACTCGGAATGCATGCCGCACAGCATTATCTTGCGGCAAGGTGTACAAATGCGGCCGCAAGTCGGCGTAAGGTAAATGGTGATAGTCAGCTAAAAAGTGGGCTGTCGCATCCACCGGATTGCTGGCGGGGCAGGCCGCGTACAATTCTGTGCGGTTACAGGTGGATAAAATAGCCGCTTCAGTGCTGTTATTTAATGTTGCTGTCGCATTATTATTGCCAAACCACACGCGCGCGGCCGCTACCGCCTGAGCAATAGTCTCAGGTGAGAAGGCGACTTTTTCGCGCAAAGAAAGCGGCGCAGTCGTGTGATTGAGTCCGACAGCAGTAAGTTGCATGCAAATAAGTGCGTTGTAGGTGTGTTGTCTATGCGTTCAAGCTACGTACCAAGCTTCGTACGTCTAAGTCACCATTATAGCGCGTGCAGGAGAATATTTTTTGTATCTCGCTACTTGATCTACCTCAAACGTGCGCTGCGGGGAACCGTAGATTGAAGGTTGAGCCTTCATTTGGCGCGCTGGTGAAGTCAATTTTGGCATGATGACGGTCTATCACGGCTTTAACAAACACCATTCCAAGTCCGACACCATCATTTTTGGGTTGATCTGTCGTTTTAAAACGTTGAAAACGTTGAAATAATTTATTTTGCTCTGCCCGCGGAATTCCATAGCCCTGATCAGTGATGCTGCAAACAATAACAGCGTCGGCGAGTTGTCTTTCTATAGACAATTCACAGGTAATAGTGGTGTCGCGGGGGCTGTACTTGACCGCATTGGAAATCAGATTGGTCAATACCCGCGTGACCAGTGAGCGATCGATGCGTGCAGGATACTCATCGTCTGGAATAGACGTCTTGATGCGAATATTTTTACTTCTTGCCAATGTCCACATTTCTTCTGTTGCATCAATGAGCACATTCTGGAAGTCGACTTCTTCAAAACGATAGTCCTGCGATTCGGCGCGGGCGAGTTGGACAAAATTATCTGCTAAACCAAGCGTAATCCGCGATGCCTTTTCGATCCGTGACATAAACTCATCGTTTGGCAAGGCAGTGGCAGAATCTTTTTGCATTTCTAATAATGCCAGAATTGACGCCTGCGGCGCGCGCATGTCGTGAGAAATGAAGTGCAGTGTCTCGTCACGACTCCGTTCCGCAGCGCGGATTGCAGTAATGTTGATGATACTAACGATCCAGCCAACCAGAAGTTTATCCGAGTTATAACATGGTGCACTTTTGATGAGTACATCTTGTTGGCGAGGATCGCGCACTTCGATTCCTTGCTTCATGTTGGTGGTGTGGTTCAGATCAAGAATATCCCACCAACTGAAGCTATTATTTTGTGTTTGTTCACTGGCTTGCGGTGGTGACATTTGCGCAAACAGATAAGGCAATAAGGCATCGTTGATGTTGGGAATACCTAATCCGGCAAAATAGGCACGGGCCACCTGGTTTGTTAGCAACACATTGCCGTCGGTGGTAGTGACTAGGGTCGCGTCAGGTAGGCTTGCCAGACTGTCACTGACGAATTGACGTAAATCCCGGACACGATTGGCAGCAAGACGCATTGCGTTGATGCTGTTTTCCAATGTGTCGGTGAGCGCTGGCTTAGGTTTTTCTTCTTCGTCCACGTATTCCGGCAGCAGATGTGGTTCTTGTTCGAGCAAGCTGAATTCTTCGCCGAGATACTGTATCGCCGCTTCCAGCCTGCGCCAACTCCAGATCGGATAAGCGAGCATCAATGAACATAGGACTGGCGAGGTGGGTAACCACCAATCTACATAGCGCATCATCAGGAAGCTACCTATGATAGCAGCGACAAAGAGAATACCTGTCGTCAACAGTGCTTTTCTGGGCGACAGTAACTGATAGGCAGCTAATGCTGCTGTCAGAATGAGCAGGTTAAACAACATCACTTGCCAGACCGGTGCAAAATGGATGCTACGCTCGTCTAGCAGACTGGCTAGGATGTTGGCATTAATTTCGACCCCCGAGACCAAGCCGTCATTGCCAGAAACAGGTGTTGGAAATGAGTCGGCCATACCAACAGCGGTCGGACCCACTAAGACATATTTATTTCTAAAAAAACTTGCTGGTACTTCACCTCGTAAAACCGAGACATAAGGCACTGTCTGAAATTGGCCTTTGCCGCCAGAGAATGGAATGTGCATTTGATAGTCCCGTTGCCAAGCATTCGACTGCACGGTTTCATTGCGTAATGCAGCAGAGAGGCGTGTACCAGGCAAGTATTTTTCAGCGCCAGATGGCGTGTTTTTAGCAACGTCTTTGAGCGCGAGCGCGAAATGTGGCCACCACTCACCTTTGATGCCCTCTTTCAGAAAGACGCTACGGGCAACGCCATCGGCATCGAGCTCAATATGAATATGACCTAAGCGGGCGGCATTAGCGAGGAGTGGAATCGGCAGACTTGCTTCTAGACCACGTCCAGCGCTTGCAGAAACTAAAGGCAAAACCACATGGCGGCTTTCCGAAATGGCATCTGCTAATGCCTGATCACCACCGGGTGTTCCATCTGGATTGGGAGCTTCTTGTTCATCGAACAATATATCGAGACCAACTGCTAATGGTTGCGCTGCATTGATTTTTTTTAGCAGCTCAGCGTGTCGTTGTCTTGGCCACGGCCATTTGCCGAGCTCATTTAAACTAACATCATCAATTGCCACGATCAGAATGTCATTCCGTATATCGTGCGAATTGAGTTGCATTATATGGTCATAAAACACCATATCTACGCGATTGAGTACATTCGTAAAACTCAGTGACGCAGTTAAAAGCAGGAGCAAGCAACTCAGAATCGACCATTCGCGCAGGGCAATGCGCTTTACTGGCATCTCGTTTTTGTTCATCATTTACACATCAAAAGCCGGTACCTACAGTGCCTGCGCTGGAGCGGATCGCGTCACCACTGTTATCGAGCCAACGTGCTTTGATGGTGATTTTTTGGGCGGAGGTAAAGGCACCGACATAACCGTCTGGATCGGTAGCACGTACACGGATGTAGTATTGACCTGCACCTGGGCGAGGGATTTTTAATTCGGCCTCACGGGTTTCGCGTGACAAGTACATTTGTTTAAATTCGGGATCTCTGGCAATTTGGATCAGGAATAGTTGCCCTGGTTCTGCGACCCAATTAAACGAAATCTCTTTTCCTTCAGAGTCAGCAAAGGCTGCCGAAGCCTGCGGTGGTAATTTTGCAAAGGTTTGCACGTCACTGAACGGACCCTGATCCAGCTTGCCGTCTTTTTGCGTGACGACCGTTGCGATTCGCCAGAAGTACTGGCCTGTTTTTAACGCATCGGAACTGAACTGCACGTCTTTGATGTCACTTTGATCAAGGATGATCTGATTGAAACTGTTATCTGTCGCTACCTGTAAATGATAAGACAGCGCATTGATCGCCTCGGTCCAGACGAAATCAGTTTTTTCGCTACGAATCTTATTTTTTGGCTGAACCGTGAATGGTGGCTCTGGCCGTGCTTTCAATACAAAAGATTGCGTCAGCGGAATACCTTCTAAGCCGTGTTGATCGATGGCAGCGACGCGGACAAAGTAGTGACCGTCAGCGAGCCCATCAAATTTAAAGCGGTTTTCTTTGAACGTCTTTTCAGTCAGCACATCCAGTGCCTGCTGATCTGAAGCGATTTGCACATGGTATCCGGCTGCGCTCGCGCTTTTCTCCACCAGAAACTGAATCGTTGGGCGGACTTGCAACAGATATTCTGCTGGCAGTTGAGGGGGAGGTAACAGGTCGATTGCCTTTCCGACTTCGGTGGCGCTGATAATATTTCCTTTACCTGCAGGCAAGACGAGGCTGTCTGATTTTTTTAATGACGGATTATTGACGGCGACACCGCCTTCCAATACCTCGTTGGCTGTTCCCGTGTCGGAAACGCCCACGCGGAAGTGCGTACCGCGCACACCGGCGACGGCGAGCGGCGAACGGACTTCAAAACGACCTTTATTGGACATGAGGCTAGAGACATGCGATTCTACTTTGCCTTCAAGCAGCGAAATTTCTGTTCTAGGGCTGGCCGTGTATTTGGTCTTGCGCAGCTTACTCAGTGTGATTTGACTATTCGAAGGAATAGAAACGCGAGAGTTGTCCGGAAATGCCAGTGTAATAAAACCATTTTTCCCCGTAAAGATCTGCGCGCCCTCTTTGACGATGGTGCCGATTGCGAGTGGAATTTCTGTCCCATTGAGCGGCTTATAGGTTGGGTTACCAGCAAGCGTCTGGACTCGTGCTTCGCTGTCCTCTTCTGGCAGCAAATCCAATGGAATCAGAATCGGTGTACCGATAGGAATCGAGCGATTATCAGCGATATGATTGCGTTTGCTGAGTGTTGGCCAATTCAGCGCCTTATCGGTGAATCGTTTTGAGATGCCGGACAAGGTGTCACCTTGCAACGCGAAATACGTCATATCCGGTGGTGTGGCGATCACTGTACCAGGTTCACCAGTCAGTTTTTCAGCAAAACTGTGTGGCGAGGATAAGAGGCACATCACGACCAGCCAACCGGTTTGACATTGTCGTAAGAAAGTTGTTCGTGAATTGCCCATATGCAAAATTCCTATCGTGAAAATGAAATCCGGGTCAGATAACTGACCCGGATGTGTTTATTCTGGTGTGACTTGTTCTAGTCGGTAGCCGTAACTATAAACGGGGGCAAGTCGGTAGCCATTTTCAGGTCGTAGTTCCAACTTGCTACGAACACGAGAAATATGCGTGTCCATCGTTCGGGACGGTATATCGACATCGCGCGACCAGACTGCTTCCAGAATGTAGGCCCGCGAAAGAGGGCGCCCTAGATTACGGAATAACAGTAGCGCCAAATCGAATTCTTTTTGCGTCATCTCGACTGGTGTGTCGTTGATCGTGAGGCGACCAGCACGTGTTTCAAACTTATATGCACCAAACTGTAAATGCTCGGACGCTGTTTGTGTGGGATAGGCGCGGCGTAACAACGCTTGTACGCGTGCAACCAATTCACTGCGGCGGATCGGCTTGATCATATAGTCATCCGCGCCTGCAGCTAATCCTGAAACAATATCATCCTCACCAGAGCGACTGGTCATAAACAGAACTGGCAGCGTCGGGGACAGTTTTTCTCTGACCCAGTGCAGAATTTCAGTACCATTTAGATCCGGTACCTGCCAGTCGAGAATCAGCATGTCATAGCTCTCGCGGCGCAATTGGTGCAGCATTTCTTTGCCGCTAAGAAACGGATGGCAGGTATGGCCTGCTGCGTTCAGAATGGTACAGACCAATTCCAGCAGGTTGTTATCGTCGTCAAGTACAGCGATTCTCATAGGTAGCTACCGTTAAAGTCCGGCAATTCAAAATTGATGCTTATCATTATATCGAAAGCAATTGAAAAATTTAAATATTGTGAAAAGATGTCTCTGGTTTATCCTCTGATTAGCAAGATTTTTGTTACTCTTTTTGCGCGGAGATTACACCGTTCTGGCTGGTAAGTTGGCAACTATTATCATGATTCGAATGCGCTAAAGTGGTAGCTAAGGTAGCGCGATTTAATTTTCAAAAGTGAGGACAATATGCAACAAACTTGCCACCGTACGTCATTTTCAGGCGTTGAAGGGTGGTATTTTTCTTAGTTTCGCACTTCTAGATCAGGCAACACCACGTTCACATCCAGTACTTCTAGGTTACCTTGTTTATCCAGCGAGACTTTGATGTCTTCTGCATTGACTTTAGTGTACTTAGAAATAACGGCGATCAGCTCTTCCCGCAATGCAGGTAAAAAATCATAGCCATCACGCCCAGTACGTTCGCGAGCAATGATGATTTGCAGGCGTTCTTTCGCCATGTTGGCGGTTTTTGGTTTGTTGTTAAATAAAAAAGAAAGCAGAGCCATTTTATTTACCTCCGAAAATGCGCTGCAGCAATCCCGGTTTTTCATAATTAATGAAACGTAATGGGATATCCTGGCCTAAAAATCGTGACACCACGTCTCCATAAGCATCGGAAACATCGCTACCCTTCATATGAATTGCCGGATTACCTTGGTTTGAAGCGTGTAAGACGGCTTCGGATTCAGGAATAACGCCAATCAACGGGATGCGCAAGATCTCCTGTACGTCAGTATGGGATAGCATCTCGCCTGCTTCAACGCGTTTTGGTGAATAGCGTGTAATGAGCAAATGTTCTTTAACTGGTTCGCCACCTGCCTGCGCGCGCTTGGATTTAGCTTGAATGATACCGAGAATTCGATCTGAATCACGTACTGACGAAACCTCAGGATTGGTGACTACAATGGCTTCGTCGGCAAAGGTGAGTGCCATGACGGCACCGCGTTCAATACCTGCTGGCGAATCGCAGACGATATACTCGAAATCCATTTTAATCAGATCGTTGAGGACCTTTTCCACGCCATCCTCAGTCAGCGCGTCTTTGTCGCGCGTCTGGGAAGCCGGCAGAATAAACAGGTTATCGCAATGTTTGTCCTTAATTAATGCCTGATTCAGAGTGGCTTCACCACTGATGACATTGACCAGATCGTAGACGACACGGCGTTCGCAGCCCATAATCAGATCAAGGTTACGCAGGCCAACGTCAAAATCCAATACCGCAGTTTTGTGACCACGCATAGCGAGACCAGAGGCGAAGCTTGCACTGGAAGTCGTTTTACCTACTCCGCCCTTACCGGATGTTACAACGATGATTCTTGCCACAAAAAACTCCTTTTTCTATCCGAAATAACTGCATTCATTTTCTAATACAGGGCGTCAGCCTACTAATTTTACTGATGATACTTCAATACTGTCACCATTAAGCTTCACTTGTACCGGGTGATTTGCTTGTAATGGTGGAAAACCGTTTTCGAATGTTCTGTAAATCCCTGCAATGGAGACCAGTTCCGGTTCCATCGTCAACGCGAAAATACGCGCATTGGTATTGCCGGTTGCACCAGCGAGCGCCCGACCACGTAACGGGGCATAAATATGGATACTGCCATCGGCAATGACTTCTGCGCCATTGTTAACCGAGGCAGTGATAATCAGATCGGCACCGCGTGCATAAATACGTTGACCAGCGCGTACTGGCGTATCGATGACCATTGCAGGATTATTGCGAACGATAATCTGCGGTTCGACGGGGAGCGGTGCTGGTACTGGTGCTTGCACAACAACAGGGGCGGACGCTGCGATTTGCTCCGCTTCCAGTCGTTGCTTGCTGACGACATCAATACTGAGACCGTGAGAGCGAACCGTTGCATAATCCTCTTCGCGCGCGTGACGAACCGCCACGGGATGTAAACCATGCGATTTAAACAGCGGGATGAGTGCGTTCCAATCGACAGTGGCATCGGCGATTGCTTCGACATCAATCACAGCGAATTCATCATCAAAAAAATCGGGAGAGCCCGAAGTCATTTCTTTTAAAGCGGCTTCCAGAACTGACATGGACGCTTCGTGCAATAAAATGGCGACCGCGACAACGGTGGAAATCTTAATTTCAATAGGCTTGCGCGTCAGACTGTTTCGCATAGGTCCAAGGGAAAAGAGGAAAGGCGGTTATCACTCACGTACCAAACTCATACCAAACATATACTAAAGCGATGGCGATTTTATTTCCACCATGAAATAGGAAGTGTGGTCGAACCTAATAGTCCGTCCTAAAAGGACTCATCGTACCAATTGATGAGCAAGATTGCAAAAATATGCCTATTTTGTTGGAAATGAAGCACTAAATTGCTCTGCAGAACGCAATTCACTCATCATGGAGGCCCTTTAGTTCGTTTTTATCGTATTTTTAACGACGGGACACCGACGGGATTCATCACTAGTTTTCGATTCTGTATGTGTAAAATTGGCAACGTATGCACAGTGTACATTGGTTCTATTGGTTCGATTGGCTCAATTGGTTCTTTGTCCAACATTTCATGCAGCGAGAACATCCTCTGTCGTAATTTTTGTCTGTCTGCCGCAGTGGTTCAGCGGCAGGTGATCGCCTTGTCCAAATAGCTGGTGACGCATCGTGCCATCTGTGTAATGGGTCTTATAGCGTTGACGTGCTTGTAATTCAGGAACGATGAACTTGACTACATCACTGATCGTTTCATGCGATAGCGCAAATGCCAGATTAAAACCGTCAATACCTGTTTCATCGACCCAAGACGCCAACTGATCAGCAATCTCTTGCGCATTGCCGACAAATACCGGACCGCGCCCCCCTAAACCAATAAATTGTGCAGCTTCCCGCACCGTCCATGTTTTATCGGGATCGGCAGCGCTAAAGGACGCAAGGGCAGAGCGTCCTGCATCTGAGTCGATATATTCAATCGTGGCATCCAATGGGAAACGCGAAAAATCTACGCCGGTCCAGCCCGACAATAAGGTCAGTGAGGCTTCGATGTCGATATAGTGCAGATAATCTTGGTATTTTGCGTGTGCCGCAGCGGAGGTTTCTCCGGTGATGATCAATGCTTGGGCATAAATCAGTATTTGATCCGGCTGACGTCCGGCGGCAACGACAGCAGCGCGGGTGTCATCGACGTAGCGTTTCACGACTTTTTTGCTGGGGCCGCTGACAAAACTGCACTCAGCATGGCGAGCTGCAAATGCGGTGCCACGCTTTGAGGTGCCGGCTTGAAATAGCAACGGCGTGCGTTGCGGTGATGGTTCACATAAATGGATGCCGGGTACGTCAAAATAACGACCACGATGACGGATAGGGTGCACATGGGCTGGGTCTGTATAAACTCCCTGCTGTTTGTCGCGACGGACCGCCTGATTGTCCCAGCTTTGCTCCCACAATTTATAGACGACTTCTAGGTATTCATCGGCCAGATCGTAACGCTCGTCGTGGCTCAGTTGCTGCTGCAATCCTAGATTTCGTGCCGCGCTGTCGAGATAACCGGTGACGATATTCCAGCCTATACGCCCCTTCGTTAAATGATCAAGTGTCGACATGCGACGGGCAAATGGATAGGGATGTTCGTAACTCAGTGCACAGGTAACGCCAAAACCCAGATGACGGGTCACATTCGCCATGAGCGGCACTAAGGCGAGTGGGTCGTTTAAGGGAAGTTGAATGCCGTGCTTTAATGCCGTATCAGCACTGCCCTGATACACATCATAGACGCCCAGCACATCGGCTAAGAACAGAGCGTCAAACAGACCGTATTCCAGCAGGCGGGCTAATTCCGTCCAGTGTTGTGCATTGGTGTATTGGTCGCTTTTGTCACGGGGATGACGCCAGAGACCGGGCGATTGATGACCCGGTGTATTCATCTGAAACGCATTGAAGCGGATGAGTTTGCTCATGATTTATTTCGTGGTTATTTAGTCGTTGCTTCGAGAGCCTGTTGATAATCAGGCTTGGCAAATCCAGAGAAATATTTATTAGTCACTGCCAGAAACTCACGTGAACGGTAAGCCGCTTCTAGATCTTTGACCCACGGTTTATCTTTATCCACAGTGCGGATGGCAACCAGGTTCTGATAACGTGATGAAATTTTTTCCTGAGCAAGCGCTTCTGTCAGTTTGAGACCCGAAGCCAGCGCGTAGTTGCCGTTCACAAATGAATAATCAGTGTCCTCCAGCGAGCGGGGCAATTGCGCCGCTTCTAAGGGGACTAATTTGATTTTTTTGAGATTGAGTGCCACGTCATTTTCAGATGCACGAATTGGATCCACATTTGCCTTCAGTTTGATCCACCCTAGCTGCTCCAGCAATACCAGTGCGCGCGCCTGATTGGTTGGATCATTCGGGACGGCGACCGTAGCGCCTTCTTTTACTTCAGTAAGAGAGTGATGTTTTTTACTGTAAATCGCAATCGGCGCCGTTGGTACTTTGATTAATTCACTCAAAGCGAGTTTATTGTCCGTAGAAAACTTCGTCAGATAAACAATGTGTTGAAACGCATTCGCATCCAATGATCCTTCAGCAAGCGCAAAATTAGGCTGAATATAATCATTGAACTCGATGACTTTTACTTTGTATCCCAGTTTTTCCAGAACCGGTTTAATGCCCAGCTTGACCTGATCAGCATAAGGACCCGCACTGGTACCGATCACCAGTTCTTTCGCATCTTTGGCAATAGCTGCGTTCGCTGCGAACAGGATTGAAGTAGTAGCTAGTGTAGTGATAAGCAAACGTTTTAACATAAGAACCTTTGACAGAGAAGAAAGTGAATTAGCGTTTATCAATCTTGTGGGCGATACGATTACCAGCAAATTGGATGACCTGCACCAATGCCACTAGTAGCGCAATCGTCACGACCATGACATCGGTTTGGAAGCGATAGTAACCATAGCGAATCGCGAGATCACCAATGCCGCCACCGCCCACTACACCTGCAATTGCGGAGTACGATAAAAAACTAATCGCCAGTACAGTTAATGCCAGTACTAAACCTGCACGCGCCTCGACTAACAAAACGCGCCAGACAATTTGCCATTCCGAAGCCCCCATCGCATGCGCTGCTTCGATCACGCCACGCGGTACTTCTTTGCAGCTTTTTTCTACGAGACGCGCAAAGTATGGAATGGCTGCAATCGATAAGGGGACGGAGGCGGCGAGCGGACCAATCGATGTGCCGATGAGCCAACGTGTGAATGGCACCAGTGCTACTAATAAAATAATGAAAGGAAACGACCGGATTGTATTGACGATCCAGCCAAGCACGAGCGAGAGTGGACGATGCTCTAATGATTGTCCGGTATCGACCAGAAATAGTACGATCCCCAGCGGTCCACCTATCAAGGTGGCGCTCGATAATCCGATCGCGAGCATCGTGAGCGTTTGCAGAATGGCGGTGCCAAGTTCTGGCAAAATTAAAATAATATTGTCAAACATGCGCGAGACCCTCAGGCAAAGGTCTGGCGTGTTCCTCATGCCAGTGGCAAATCAATTCGCGGCCAAGCGCTGTACTGCGTAGCTGACTGGTATCTGCCAATGCAAATGATTCTGCAATGTCGCCATCAACGATAACGGCAACATGATTACAAAGCTTGCTCAAGACTGCGAGCTCATGACTGACGATCACAATCGTGACCCCGAGTCGTTGATTGATATCACGTAGCGTATCAAGAATTTCACGGGTTGTTTCTGCATCGAGAGCCGAAGTGGGTTCATCGCATAACAAGACTTGTGGTCGTGGTGCCAGCGCGCGTGCAATAGCAACACGTTGCTTTTGGCCGCCGGAGAGTTGCGCCGGATAGCTGTGCGCCTTTTCTTCAAGACCAACAATCGCGAGACATTCCTGAACTCGGGCGTGGATATCCTGTTTGCTTAATCCCCCATGAATCTTGAGCGGAAAGGCGACGTTATCAAATACATTGGCGTTTTGTAGCAAATTAAATTGCTGAAAAATCATACCGATCTGTTGTCTGGCACGCCGTAAGGCTTTTTTATTGAGCTGTGTTAAATCCTGACTGGCAACGATGATGCTGCCGGTATCGGGGCGTTCAAGTAAATTAATCAATCTGAGCAGGCTGGATTTGCCCGCACCACTTTTGCCGATTAAACCAAAAATATCTCCTGCAGCGATGTCAAGGTTGATCTGTTGCAGAGCATGGAAAATGCCGCCATCGTGCGTTGGATAGGCTTTACTGGCAGCAATGATCTGGATGAGGGGTAACGTCATCATACATCCTTGTTTGGGGGGAGCCAACGCTTACGAATACGGCGTTGGATCAGGAAAGCGGGCATCGAGCAAATAGCGACCGAGATCTCTTAATTTGTAGTCGATAGGATCGTGCAACGTATGCACGCGGACATTGCGCCAGAAGCGATCAAAACCGAATTTGGATGATGTGGAACGAGCACCCGTAAGGTCGAACAATTGCGTGCTAGCTTCGATCCCAGCGCGATGCGCGAGGCATTTTGCTTCCACCACAGAGATGGCGAGATTGCCACGGTCTTCTTTGGTGATTAGCGCACCCTGTTGCAATACCTGATTGAGTTCGCGACCAGCGCTGTCTGCTAATGCGATAGCGGGGCGGAGCAGCAACCAGAGTTCGGCATAACGACGCTGGATAAACGGATCATCCGATGACTGTTCAACGCCTGATGCAAACCATGGTTTCGCCTGTTGTTTGGTATAAGTGCGTGCAGCTTCGAATGCACCAAGTCCAATCCCCAGATACAGGTTGGTCATGATCAGTTGGGCCATTTGGGAGCGCACGGTGGCTTGTGGTGTTGGTGTTTTTCCTGGTGCTTGTAATACCAAGTCATCAGGTAGAAAAACTTGATTGAAATGGACGTTGCCGCTGTCCGTTTGTTTCTGACCAAATGCATCCCAGTCAGACTGAATCTGAATGCCGGGTTGATTGCTGGAGGTGACAGCAATCAATGGACTTTGTGTGGTTTCATCCCATGCAGAAATCGTGAGCCAGTCGGAGCCAACCGATCCAGATGAGAAGCTTTTTACGCCATTGAGCACGTAGCCGTCTTCAAGACGCGTAGCGACGGTACGCTTGTCGAGAGGATTGAGGGAATTTCCCCAGAAAATCTGTTTTTCTACTGTCGCTGTCAGCAGACGACGTTGTTGTTGCGCGTTGCCATAAAGCTGGAGCCCCGCCACTTGCAGATGATGAAAACCAAATACATGTGCTAACGAACTATCGGCTTGTGCCAGGATACGAACGACCTGATTAATCGTTTCCCAACTGGCGCCCTGACCGCCAAATTCTTGGGGGACGGACAAGGTTAATAAGCCTGAGCTACGGATCCACTGGCGTTCAGTGGCTGCATGGCCACCGACCTGATCGCGTTCAACAGCGGTTTTAGCAAGTCGTTGTGCAAGCGCATGAGCGATCGTTAGCACATCGTCAGAGTTTTGCCCGTCTGCATGTGCTGAGTGGATATCGATCTTTTGTAAAGATGGTGACATAAAGAACCTCAAAGATAAGCCTGAAATAGATCTACGTACAGGTAGTGATGTTTTTTAGTTTTACATGCTGATGATGACGCAGTACACGAAGATTTTTTATCTTACTTATGCGGAAAATATCTATGACAAGTATTCGCTATAGAAATGCAGAGGATGCTATTTATTCGCCTTGTATCGCTGTAAAAATATCGCAAACACGCAACAATTTCTCATTTAACCAACACGTTCATTCGCTAAAAGCAAATATAAAAAAGTAAATTAAATAGATGAAAATCTTCCTTGTGTTGTTGTGAGTGGCTTTTTATGATCAATCCATTCAATGCCATTCGGACTTCACATTCAATTTCAAATCCAACTAAAGGGACATCATCAATGAAGCTGGAAACAATTGCTGTACATGGCGGCTATACGCCAGACCCAACAACACGCGCGGTTGCGGTACCGATTTACCAGACCGTCGCCTACGCATTTGATAATACCCAGCATGGTGCTGATTTATTTGATCTGAAGGTGCAAGGAAATATTTATTCCCGCATCATGAATCCGACAAATGATGTGCTGGAGAAGCGCGTCGCTGAACTAGAAGGTGGGATCGCAGGGCTGGCGCTGGCATCCGGTCAGGCAGCAATTACGTATGCGATTCAAACCATTGCCGAAGCGGGCGATAACATTGTTTCCGCGTCGACCTTGTACGGCGGCACCTACAATCTCTTCGCGCATACGTTTCCACAATTTGGCATCACCACCCGTTTTGCTGATTATCGTGATCCTGAATCGTTTGCCAAATTAATCGACGACAAAACGAAAGCAATTTTCGTGGAATCGATTGGTAATCCGCTGGGTAATATCACCGATATCGAAGCTATCGCAAAGGTCGCGCATGCACATGGCGTACCGCTGATTGTCGATAACACGGTGCCTTCACCGTATTTATTGCGACCGATTGAGTTTGGCGCTGATATTGTGATTCACTCTCTGACCAAATATCTGGGCGGACATGGCACTACTATTGGCGGCATCATCGTTGATTCAGGTAAGTTTCCGTGGGCCGAACACAAAGAACGCTTTAAGCGATTGAATGAGCCCGATGTGTCTTATCATGGCGTGGTGTATACCGAAGCCTTAGGACCAGCTGCCTACATTGGACGCGCACGTGTTGTCCCTTTACGTAACACCGGGGCCGCTTTGTCGCCATTTAATGCGTTTCTGATCTTGCAAGGAATAGAAACACTGGCACTGCGCCTCGATCGGATTACGGAGAATACTCTTAAAATAGCGCAATATCTGAGCAAACATCCAAAGGTAAAATGGGTTAATTATGCTGGCTTACCTGACCATAAAGATCACGCGCTGGCACTCAAATATCTGGGCGGTAAGCCCTCTGGTATTTTGACGTTTGGTCTGGCTGGTGGACGAGAATCCGGCGCACGCTTTCAGGATGCATTGAAATTATTTACCCGTCTGGTGAATATCGGTGATGCGAAATCGTTGGCTTGCCATCCGGCGACGACCACGCATCGTCAACTCAATCCTGAAGAGTTGATTAAGGCAGGCGTTACAGAGGATACTGTTCGCTTATCGGTGGGTATCGAACACATTGATGATCTGCTTGCTGATCTGGAACAAGCCATTCAAGCGGCATAACAGCCATCTCCGCGATCTCCGCGATCTCCGCTTCGAGGTCACTCGCTGAGTGACTTTGACGGGGGATATTCTTCCCCTCGCTATTAAAATCATAGCTACTTCAGCTTGTCAATGATGTGGATCATTGCCGCAGGCAACATGACACCTATAATCCAGCTGGCAAAAAATAATGAAGCACGCCCGTCCGACACCATGGCGCGGTGACCGTGCGCTGGAGACATCATGGTAGTATGATCATATGTATAAATATACAAAAAATAGACAGATAACTACCATGTTTCGTCGTAGACCAACGAATTACCACTTACTCTCTTAAGCTCATGTCGATCTCAACCGTATCCGCGCAGGGAAATGAATTGACTCCTTTGCAAACGCTGGCTGACTTATTTAGCTGGCGTGTGACCAAGACCCCCGATCTCGAAGCGTATCGCCAGTTTGATGAGGCCAGCCAACAGTGGGTAAGTTATACCTGGCAGCAAACCGAACAAAAAGTCCACCAATTTGCACAGGCTTTGGCGATGCTGCAACCAGAGCGTGGTGCACGTATTGCTATCTTGTTACCGAACGGATTGCATGCTGTCTGTATCGACCAGGCAGCCATGCGACTGGCTTGTGTTCCTGTACCTATGCATGCGCTGGATAACCCAGCCAGTATCGCTTATATCGTCAGCGACAGTGATGCAACGATGTTGATCGCTACGACGATGCAACAGTGGAAGGATATCGCCGATACGGGGATCGCCATGCCAGCCTTGCGACAAGTCGTCGTCCTCGAGACCTTGACTCAGGAAGCCGTTGCAGCGAGCCCAGTGTCTTTGCTTTGTCTTGAGGACTGGCTGGCACAAGGTGCGCAGTCGGCCATTCCCGACCAGACACCAACGCAAGATGATTTGGCAGCGCTTGTCTATACCTCCGGAACGACAGGCAAGCCGAAAGGCGTGATGCTCACGCATCTGAATGTGTTGTCGAACGTAAAAGCGGTGGTGGTACGTGTTGCACCAGTAACGACGGACGTCTTTTTATCATTCCTACCTTTGTCACACACCTTTGAGCGCACTGCGGGCTATTATTTACCTATCGCTGCCGGAGCCTGCGTTGCTTTCTCACGGTCAACCAAACAGTTGCCAGAAGATTTAACGATCGTCAGACCCACCATTCTGATTTCGGTGCCGCGTATTTATGAGCGCGTCTTCAGCGTTATTCAGACTAAACTTGCTACATCCAAAATCGCTGCAAGCTTGTTTAATGCTGCGATTAACGTTGGCTGGCGCCGATTTTTAAGACAACAGAAGACCTTGTCGGATAGTGCGTTTGCCGCCTTGGTCGATGATCTTACGTGGCGCGTGCTTGATCCATTGGTGGCGACAAAGCTCAAGCAACAATTCGGTGGCAGAATCCGCGTAGCCGTCAGTGGTGGTGCAGCGCTATCCACAGTCATTTCGCGTTGTTTCCTCGCCTTAGGGATACCCATTGTGCAAGGCTATGGCATGACAGAAACTGCCCCTGTTGTGGCATTTAATTCGCCGGATGATAATGATCCTAACTCGGTCGGACGCACCATGGATGGTGTGGAAGTCCGTATTGGTGAAAATAAAGAATTACAGGTGCGTGGCCCCAATGTTATGCGCGGCTATTGGAAGCGTGAAGAAGATACCGCAAAAGCCTTTGTTGACGGCTGGTTGCGTACTGGCGATCAGGCGTCAGTGACAGATGGCCGGGTACGTATTCTCGGCCGTGTCAAAGAAATCATCGTAACCTCAACCGGTGAAAAAATTGCCCCTGTCGATCTTGAATTAGCGATTCTTACCGACGCGTCATTTGAACAAGCATATGCATTCGGTGAAAATTCACCGTTTATCGGCTGTGCCGTGGTGCTGAGCCAGCGTTATTGGCAAGAATTAACCAGTTCTTTGCAGCTTGATCCGGCTGATTCAGCCAGCCTGCAAGCACCAACTGCGGTTGATGTCGTTGTTAAGCGCGTACGTGAATTGACCAATAGCTTGCCTTTCTATGCACAACCGAAAGCAGCGATTTTGTCACTTGAACCATGGACGATTGAAAATACCTTGATTACGCCAACACTCAAGCTCAAACGAAACAATCTGGCGAACTATTTTGCTGCAGATATGGCACGTATTTATGCTCCACGCCGGTAGGTTAGTTTAGTCGGCGTTGCCAATCAAAGGCATCCGGATAATCTGGATGCTTTTTTTATGCAGTGGTATTAAAGGGTTTCGTCGTTTCGTTGCGTTGGCTTTGTTATTGGTCCGATCAAGTGATTGTTGCTCACTCTGGCCGCTCGGCATGCATGTCAACTGCTTTTTGCCTGCTTTTTTGTGTCGGTAAGCGTAAATTGAATACATTTCATTAAAAAAGGTCATGAACCAAAAATGTTGATTGACGCACGTATTAACTTCCCATTTCATAGATAAACGAAGAGTTAACGTTAACAATAACGTCGAATAAACATCGGTATTTGAATGAGGGGGAACGTAATGAAGTCAGTTGGTCTGCATAAGCTAGTCGCTATTTTTTTAACTGGTATCGTTGGTATGCTGTGCAGCCACGGCACGATGGCGCAACAGACGACCAAGACGCTGCAGCCTGCATCAGTAAAGGGCTTACCCTCATCCATGACGTTATTGAGTCCCTATAAATACGTCCGTAACAACATGGACTGGAATCACCAGCAATTAACAACCGCTGTGAGTGGCGAGGTAAAACCCTTGCTCGACGTCATGCCCTCTGATTTGCGCGCCATCACCTTGGCCTTTGCGACCGGTGAGTGCGGTGACGAGAATTGGGATGGTCTCGAAGGGGAAGTGTTTGCTAAAGCAAATATCAACAAGTTAGCGCAGGCTGGTAAATGGTACATCATTTCAACCGGAGGGCAGGCGGGTGCGTTCACGTGTGCTACCGATGCCGGATTGACACAATTTATCGAACGCTACCAAAGCAGCCATCTCATCGGCTTTGATTTTGATATTGAGTCGAGCCAGTCACCGCAACAAATCCAGCAATTGGTCGAACGTATCAAGACGGCGCAGAGACACTATCCTGGCCTGCGGTTTTCATTCACCCTACCAACGCTGGCGATCAAGAATAAGTCAGCCCTAGGAGCCATTGGTGTGACAGTCATGAAGGCGATCCGTGCCGCGCACTTGCACGATTATTATGTGAATTTAATGACGATGGACTACGGCGTCAGCTCTGTAGAAGCATGTGTGGTGGGCCGTGACGGTCGCTGTGACATGGGCGCATCGGCAGTCCAGGCAGCGCTGAATCTACATACCTTCTGGAAGGTGCCTTTGAGTCATATCGAACTCACACCGATGATTGGTGGCAATGATACGGTCGATGAAGTATTTACCTTAGAAGACATCAAGACGATAACGGATTTTGCTCGGCAGTATCATTTAGCTGGTGTGCATTTCTGGTCGATTGACCGTGATGCTGACTGCGCGCCGGGACCTGCATCACCGGAGTGCAATACCTACGGCAAAGCAGGATTGTTAGGCTTTACGACAGGCTTTCTGCAGCAACTCAAGCATTAATAACTGATTTTTGCTCCACATTCCATTTTGCGCTTAGTTTCCTATTGAGTTTTATTGCTAATTGGGCATGCACATGTGCGATGTCCGAAGTAATATCCGAATCACGTCTATAATTCCGCCTTGATTAAGAAACTCAAAGCAAAGAAATAGAATGACCAAAATTGAAGCCATGCAAAGAATCAATGGTCGCCTTGGCTCGGTGATGTTGCACGAAAATAATACATTTTGGTCTGCTTGCGGCCGCTACGGTGGCGACGAAGGCTGGTGGCTCAAGATTCCTCTCGCTAGTTTTAAGAGCGATATCCATATCATTCTGAACCGTGACAGCAGTAAAGTGTTCCTGCACTTAAAAATCCGGGCACGCGAAATCCTCAGCCCAGCCATGAAATTCCGATGTACTGACCAAATGGCCGAAATGTTTATTCCTGCCGCGAACATGCGCCGTCTTGGTGACGTGTTGCCAGGCGGGAGCAAGCATGGCCTGACAAAAAACATCGTTGCCGAATACCGGTTCTGATCAACACCTCTTTTTCCTACAGTAGCTAGCCATGCCCGACCAAACAACAGTGAACGATAAATTGAGTGTGGTTGACCGGGATGGTTTGCCGACGCGTGAGCGCAATCTGGCAATGCTCTCACTGGCCATCGGCGTCGGTATGGCGTCACTCGATACGGCCATCGCAAATACCGCATTACCCGCAATTGCAGATCAGTTGCATACGACACCGGCTGACTCGGTGTGGATTATTAATGTATATCAATTGGCAATGGTTGCGACTTTATTGCCCCTAGCTGCACTCGGTGAGGTGATTGGTTATCGCCGGGTATCGATTGCGGGTTTGGTGGTGTTTACGCTCGCGTCGCTTGGGTGCGCGTGTTCTTGGTCACTAACATCGTTAGTGATTGCTCGCTTGTTTCAAGGCGTCGGCGCCAGTGCCATTATGGGCGTCAACACGGCGATGCTGCGGGCGATTTTCCCAGCACATTTGCAGGGCCGCGGCTTCGGTCTCAATTCACTGGTGGTGGCGGTCGCATTTGCGGTGGGTCCCACCACAGCCTCCTTGATTTTGTCGGTATGGACGTGGCCATGGCTTTTTGCCATCAATGTACCCTTAGGTATTTTTGCCTTTTTTCTGGGGCAAAAAGTCTTACCAATCACTGCACGTGCCACCCATAAAATTGACGGCCTGACGGCATTCTTTAATGTTGGTGCGTTCAGTATGCTGATTTTATTGTTGGGTGATGCAGCCCATCTTGTCGATCAGAAGACGCTGCTCGTTGAACTGGTCGTGACGGGATTCTTTTTTGCGTTACTCTTGCGCCGGCAGTCTGGGCATCAGGCACCGATGTTGCCAGTGGATTTATTCCGTCGCCCTATGTTCTTTTTATCTGTCGTGACATCGATTTGTACCTTTGCGACGCAGAGCCTGGCGTTTGTCTCATTGCCCTTTTATTTTGAAACTGTGCTCGGACGATCGCCTGTAGAAACAGGCTTTTTGATGACACCTTGGGCCGTCTTGGTCGCTATGATGGCGCCTGTCGCAGGCAGATTGAGTGACCAATATTCTCCGGGCATCTTAGGTGGTATCGGGTTGGCGATTTTATCGGGAGGCATGCTGTCCTTGCTGGGCATTAGCGCACATCCAACGGTCATTGATATCTGCTGGCGCATGGCATTGTGCGGTATTGGTTTTGGTTTCTTTCAGGCACCGAATCTGAAAGCCATCATGGGGTCGGCACCGCTGACCCGTGCAGGTAGTGCGAGTGGTGTGGTGGCGACATCGCGTCTGATGGGACAAACCTCAGGCGCTGCCTTAGTGGCATTCTGTTTTAGTTTTTTTGCGGATAAAGCGACGCATTACGCGTTGGGGATGGGGGCATGCTTTGCTGCAACCGCCAGCTTAGCAAGTTTTTCGCGCTTATTTGTAGGTAAGCACGCAGCGGAAAAATAACCTGGCAGATGTGAAAGCGGGAAGGTAAGAACTGGTGGTACGTTCTCAGTACCACCATTGACGTCAGATGAGGCTTAGCCGACCCACAGAACGACGAGCGAGGCGAACAGGCAATAAGCACCAAAGAAGTGCCAACGACCTTGTTCCAACCAGCGAGATAACCAGCGTAAAGCGATCAGTCCTGTCAGGAAGCTCAATACCATACCGAGCAAACCAGGGAACAAGGCATGTAATAACACCGCTGTATCATTCACTGTCGATGCACTCTCCACCTTAAACAGGCGAACCGCTTCTTTGACAATGACCGCTGGGGTTAAGACCACCGCCAGCGCGAAGCTGAATTGTTCTGCGCGACGACGATTAACACCTAATGCCAGACCTGTAGAGATGGTCGCACCAGAGCGGGAAAAGCCACGGAATGGCAAGCACAAACCTTGTACTGCACCGATCCACAATGCACTACGAGTGTTGACGTCGTGATTGCCTTTTTCTTTCATCCGTGACGAAAGAATAATCAGCACACCAGCAGATGCCAGCGCTGCTGCCATCAATTTAGCGTTACCAAACAAGTGTTCGATTTCAAATTTATCAGCATTTTCAGCAAAGAAATGCTTGATGATCATTTGCAAACCAAAACCGACAACGCCTGTTGCGATCGTAGCGATGACTAAGTTAGCGCCGTTGGCACGGAATTGTTGAGCGGACGCGAAATACGTTTCACGCCAAGATTTCCAGAAGTACGCAATCACTGCAAACATCGTTCCGGTGTGCAGCATGACTAAAATCATGGTCATTTGTGGCGAAGTCGGGTCTAGTCCCATTAATTTTTCTGCCACGATGACGTGCGCAGAACTGGAGACTGGTAATAGCTCGGCGATACCCTGAACCATAGCAAGAATGAGTATGTAAAAGAATTCCATGCAGCTCTTTCGGGAAAAAGCGCAAGCATCGCCTATTCTGTGTCGTTTGTCACCCCCATCTTGCTCAAATTTGATGAAATAGTTGCATTATTTTTTGCCTCTGAAAAAAAATCGGTAGCGTGTTTTCAGGGAAGTTATTTTGCGGGTATTTTCGACTTGCTGAAAGGCAATAAAAAGCGGATGTAAATAACGGTGTTTGGTGCATGTTATTTTGTCATGTTGACTTTGTACAACGGGCACATGACACGATTTTGAATTGTTAACATTTTTCACATTGTTATAATAAATATATTTATTTAAGTCAGCTGTCTGTCGGTAGCGCAAAAATGAGCCCGTCCAAATGAGCATTATTAACGTCGTACTAAAGCCGATGTCAATATATCGGAATGCTATTAACGATTTACTTTGTTTTTGCTTCTTGCGATTATGTGTTCATCACCTTTTCAGGCGGTTATGAACGGTTGGGGCAGCCACCTGCATGTTGTTGGTGCAAGTGGTACAGGCATTAAACTTGCTTAAAACAATAAGACGAAATGCGCGGTCATACTGATTGAAATTTCAGACTATTCAAAATTTAAATTGGTAGAAGCCGATTTACACTGTTTATTGTTGGGATCTGGACTTGCCTGACCTTCAGCGGAGAGAACTGATACAACATTAATAAGTATCAGGTGCAAATAAGAAGTGAGACATACACAAAGGACGAACATGAATCTCAGAAAAACAAAACTACACCTATCATTGGCATCACTGTATTCAAACTATCAGGGTGCTAAACAACATACGGGTACGGTCGTCTGCGCCATTGCTGCAAGCTCAATGCTGCTGTCAGCACCAGTCCTGGCGCAACAGACAACGGATACAGCGGCGCCAGCTGCAAAACCTGGGGCACTGTCTGATCAGATTCAATCGATCAACATCACTGCAACTAAACGTAAAGAAGACGCCAGCAAAGTACCTTTGAGTGTCTCCGTGATTGGTGGCGATGAATTAACGGCACAACACATTACCGATTTTGCGGATGCGACCCGTTCTATCCCGAATATTTCTTTTTCTGGCGGCGGTGGTGGTGGATTTGCGGGTAATGGTCCTGGCTTGTCGAATGTGGCAATACGTGGCGTCAGCTCTGATGCAGGTTCTGCGACAGTGGGTATTTACCTCGATGATGTGTCGATGACTTCCGGTAACTTGTACAGTCAGGGTAGCGCTGAACCGAAATTTTTCGATCTGGATCATATTGAAGTATTACGTGGACCGCAAGGCACACTATATGGTGCCAGCTCTATGGGTGGCACGATTAAGTTTATTTCTAATCAACCAAACACCAAAGTTAATTCAACAGATATCTACACTGAGGTTTCCTCCACGTCGGGTGGCGGCACTAATTACCTCGGTAATGTTGTTTTAAATAAAGTATTGAAAGCGGATGAACTGGCAGTGCGCGTTGGTATTCAGACCGCGCATAACGGCGGTTTTATCAATCTGGTTGATCCTAATACAACAGCAACAACAGCAACGGGTATCAATACCGAAGATGACGCCGTCGTGAGAATGGCACTGAAGTGGAATGTCACCAAGGATTTGACGCTCACACCATCGATTTTCTATCAACGTGTCAAAACGGGTGATATCGATGTTGCCTATACGCAGACGCTCAATGGCGTTGCATTGCCAACGAACACCACTAGCAAAACGGTGCGTGAGCCAGGCAAAGACGTATTAACAGTGCCGTCTTTGACCTTGAACTACGATACCGGCTTTGGTGATTTGACTTCGGTCACGAGCTACTTTAAGCGTAACTTCGATCGTACCCAAGACGGCACAACCGTTAACAGCTCCTACTTAGGATCACAACAGATAGGATCACAACTGATCACTTCAACGATTCCTAGTATCGCAGGAAAGCCTCTTTCTGCGACAAATCCATCATTGTTATCTGTCGTGGGCAGTCTGTCTTCTGCCGTTTATTTGAACAATGGCGTGACGCAATTCTCTCAAGAAGTGCGCTTGTTATCTAAGCCGTATGATCCAGCGGTTTCTCCTTATACTTGGCTTGTTGGAGCGTATGCATCTAACCAGCACACAACGGTGATCGACAACGAGCCTGTTTTTGGTATCAATGATGCATTTAAAAATGCTGGCGTGAGTATCACTGACCCTAACGTACTTATTGGTGCAGTGAGTACGGGTTTTCCAAACGATAACTCCTACCACGCTATTCGCTCCTACCATGACACGCAACAAGCAGTATTTGGTGAAGGCAGTTATTACTTCTCGCCAACACTCCATGCAACAGCAGGTGTCCGTTATATTCGTGCTGAAGAAACGTATCGCCGCAATGCATTCGGCTATTTCAATAATGATGGTACCAATGACGGTGTTTCCAACACGCTTCAAACTTCCAGTGGCAGTAAAGTGACCCCTAAATTTGCTCTGACTTGGGAAGTTGATAAGAATAACACCATGTATGCTTCCGCAACTGAAGGTTTCCGTGCAGGTGGATCGAATTTCGCTGTGCCAATCGATTACTGCGCGTTAACAAAGGCGAATCCACTCAGTTATGGTCCTGACTCATTATGGAGCTATGAGATTGGAAACAAGTCGCGCTTCCTGAATAATACGTTGTCAGTCAATGCAGATTTGTTTTATATCAATTGGAAAAATCTACAGCAACAGATTACCCAAACCTGTGGCTTTAACTACAATACAAACGTCGGTAATGCGAAAAGCACTGGTGGTGAAATTGAAGTTAAATTCAAGCCTATCAAGAGCGTCATGTTAGGATTGGCTGCTGGATATACCGATGCGACATTGACCGATAGTGATGGTGCTGAAGCTGGTGTCAAGGGTGCTGTAAAAGGTGCGAGAGTCCCAGGTGTTCCGAAATACAATGTGGCACTGACAGCGCAGTATAACTTCTTTATCAATGATGATGTATACGGCTTTGCACGTGCTGCTGGGCACTGGACTGGTGCTAGCAATGGTACATTGAATCCAACTTTATCTGATTTCCAGCGTCCGTCTTATTCTACCTATGATGCCAGTATTGGTTTGACGCGTGATATCTGGGAAGTGACACTGTACGTTAAAAATCTCACGAATAACCAAATGGTCATTCAACGTCCAGTAGTTCAAAATGTGCCTGAAGTCTATCGCATCACACCAAGAACGATTGGTATGAGCCTGTCAGCCAAGTTCTGATCGTCGTTCTACAGATAGTAAATGCCCCGCGTTTTCAGCAAGACGCGGGGTATTTTTTATGTTTGTTCAGCAGATTATGTTGCAGCATTAATGGAAAATTTGAGTGTTTTTGCGTCGTACTCAAATAACTCAGCATAACGCCCCCAGTCAGTCACGATGCGCAGCGTGCGGTTTGCATCCGCTGTATTGAGGTGATCCTCCAGTTCTGACATGAACCGGAGTCTTGGTGCCTGATGTTCACCCCTTTCATCTAAGACATGTCGTATATGTGCCGCCAGCGGAATGAATTGTAGCAAGTGCTTTCGGAACAGTTGCTTGCGTTCATCGATCCCCGCTTGCGCAAAAATCTTTCCTGCCGCTGTGAGTCGTATTGTTCCTGCTTTGAGTTCAGCAAACTCGAGTTGATGCAGCGCTTCTGCCACGGGAAGTAAGACGTCAACCCCAAGCACAAATGGTCTCGCCAGTTTGGCTAGTTCCGCCTGAGCGTTAAAATAAGTCGAACCCAGCGTCTCAATCAGACCGCAAATCCGGATACTTGAGGCAATCGGTAGTAGTTGCGAGAAACTGGCTTGAACCGCATGTTGTGCATCAATCGATTCAATCGCCCTTGAAGTCAGGATGGAATAGACCTGATCGACAATGTCATGAAAATCAGCGGCTAAGCGATTACGGGGCTGTGGCAAAGGAACCTGAATTTCTGCTGCTATGCGACCAGGATTCGATGCCAGAATCAGAATCCGGTCACACATCAGTACGGCTTCTTCAATATTATGGGTCACCATCAATATCGATTTCATCGGCAATTGATGGTCATGCCACAGATCAAGTAAGTCACTGCGCAGAATTTCCGATGTCAGTACATCCAATGCAGAGAAGGGTTCATCCATGAGTAAAATCGTCGGTTGCACGACCAGTGCCCGCGCAAACCCCACACGCTGGCGCATACCGCCTGAGAGTTCTCGTGGATAGGCTGATTCAAAGCCATCGAGACCGATCAGATCAATGGCGGCCAGTGCACGCTGGCGTGTCACCTCAGCGGGCAAGCCCAAGGCATCCAACCCTGCTTCAACGTTCTCCAGGACGGTCAGCCAAGGGAATAAAGCGAAGGTTTGAAACACGACGGAGATGCCTTCTGCGGGGCCAACTAACTCTGTACCGTTATACAATACCTGACCTGTACTTGGTTGGATGAGCCCAGCTGCAATGCGCAATATGGTCGATTTTCCTGATCCGGATCGCCCTAGTAGCCCCAGAATTTCGCCAGAGCGGGCGGTGATATTAATGTCAGCCAGTACAGGTAAATTACCGCCTTCAGGCTTAGAAAACGTTTTGCCGATATGCTGTAATGCAACGATGGCGTCGTTATTTGTCTGCTCCATGAGATCAGTTGCCTTTTTAGGAAATAATTAATCAAGTCGGGTCCGACGTTCTGCAAAGGCATACAGCGGTCGCCACAACAAGCGATTCATGGCAATCACACAGACCGACATAAAGGTGATGCCCAAGGCGATTTGTGGGAAATTACCTGCATCCGTCATCGTTGCGATATAGGCGCCGAGTCCGCCCCCATTTAATCGAGTTGGTCCCCAGCTGACGACTTCCGAGACGATACTGGCGTTCCAGGCACCGCCTGAAGCGGTAATGGCACCTGTGACGTAATACGGAAGGATACCGGGCAGCATGACATCTCTCCACCAGCGCCACCCTTTAATCCGGAAACTTCGGGCGGATTCAAGCAAGTCACTCGGGAACGCTGTGACGCCAGCAATAACATTAAATAAGATATACCACTGCGTACCAAGGATCATCAATGGTGTCAGCCAGATGCGTGGATTGGCATTGAAACGAACAATCAGAAAAACCGCCATCGGAAACATCAAATTCGCAGGAAACGCCGCCAGAAATTGCGCAAACGGCTGGACGACCTGCGCCCATCGCGGACGTAGACCGACGACAACACCGATTGGTACCCAGATCAGGCTGGCCAGAATAATGAGCACAATCACCCGCAAAAAGGTTAATAAGCCTGCCTGCATCACGATTTTTACATCGATGATTGATACCTCATGGTTTAAAAAATGTCCTAGTGTCCAGAGGCAGAACCCCAACCCCATAACGACGATCATCAGCCATACGCGGTCAGCGATCTTAGAAGCAAGTGGCGAGAATGTTATCCCCGGAATGGGTGCCAGCCATGTCATGCGTGCGCGTCCAATTTGTTGCATCGTGCGGCTGATCATCCTACCGACAGGATACAAAAAATGGGCACGTCGCAGCGATGAGATGAGCCAGCTTTGTGAACTGACCTCAGCGGCAGTTTGTTCAAACCTGAATTTTTCAGCCCAGGCAACCAACGGTCGGAAGAGTAATTGATCATAAGCGACGATCGTGATCGTCATCGCAATAATAGCCCATACAATCGCGCTCAAATTGCGCTGCGCAATCGCCGTTGCGACATAAGAGCCAATCCCTGGCAGACTGATCTGTAAGGCACCAACCGTAATTGCTTCAGAGGCGACAACAAAAAACCAGCCGCCGGACATCGACATCATCATGTTCCAGATCAGACCTGGCATCGCAAAAGGTACCTCAAGCCGCCAGAAGCGCTGCCAACCAGAAAATCGGAAACTACGACTTGCTTCATCGAGATCCGCCGGCACCATACGCAAGGATTCATAAAAGCTGAATGCCATATTCCATGCCTGACTCGTAAAAATAGCAAAGATGGCCGCCAGTTCGGGACCCAGCGCATTATGAGGAAACAGCGAGATAAAAAAAACGGTCGTGAACGACAAATAGCCTAGAACAGGAACGGATTGCAAGACGTCCAGTAACGGAATGAGGACCATTTCTGCCCGTTTACTCTTGGCAGCAAGCGTGGCATAGATAAAAGTAAAGACTAAAGAGGCCACCATAGCGGCGAGCATACGCATGACAGTCCGTAAGGCATAATTTGGTAGAGCGGCAATCGACAGCGATATCTCTGGTTGGTGAGTGACGGTAAACGGCATGAGCATTTGCCGTGCGCCACCACCAAGCAGGAGGATGACGGTCAGTACTAGAACGATGGCAAACAAATCACGCCAGCCAGGAATGCGTTGTTTCCAGCCATTTCTCAGCAATAACGTGAGATTTTGATCCATGCGGTCTTTCTCTGAAGTCTGTTGAACAGCGAATAATGCGTTTTAATTTGAATCCCCGCTGCTAACGATGAATGGTTTTTTACCTATTGTCTGTGCTCTGACAAACGCTTCTCATCGGTTGTGGGAGGTTGGCGTGTGGGTTGCCAGTGTCTTCGACAAAGAGCATAGTCTTTGCGGATGGCAAGTTGATGACATCAATCATGAGTCTTGATGTGGCGCAAGTATTGATGCAGACATCTGTCTCCTCCACAGTCTTACGACAAGGTCTCAAATAAAAAAATATTTTTTTCTACGTACAATATTTTTGTTTTTCAAACGTCTTCTTAGGTATGACCTCTCAGAAAAAGCCGACCATACCTCATCACCAACACAGTGCCCATCGTGCGGTGACTGAGGCAGTCCTGCATTTTCGTCAAACCTTAGGCGGTTTTATCTCGCGTCGGGTCGGTGATCCGACGGAGGCCGAGGATATATTGCAGGACGTCTTTTACGAACTCGTTGAGGTCTATCAGTTTGGTGAAACGGTCGAACAAGTCAGTGCCTGGTTGTATCAGGTAGCACGGTTCCGGATTATTGACCGCTTTCGTAAAAAGAAAGAGCTGTCACTTCATGTTCAGGTTGATGAAGCGGATGCGTCTGAAGCCGATGAGGATTACCGCCTCGACCTCATGCTGCCATCGCCATATGAAGGACCTGATGCGGCATTGGCAAGGAAATTATTACTCAAAGAATTGCAACTCGCTATCGATGACTTGCCTGAGAGTCAGCGCGAGGTATTTATTGCGCACGAGTTAGAGGGGCAAAGCTTTAAAGAGATGGCATTACAAACAGGTATTGCAATCAATACCTTACTGGCCCGCAAACGGTATGCAGTATTAGCGCTGCGTCAGCGTTTGCAGGTAATTTACGAAGAATTGGACAACTGAGGAAAACAACATGAAATACACATGGATACGATGGTTTAAGGGGGTAGCGCTGGTTGTCGTGGCGTTGGTGGCTGCGGTAGTCATGTGGTTATGGAACTGGGTCATGCCAGCATTGTTTCAGAGCGTGCAGGTGATTGATTACTGGCACGCACTGGGTCTACTAGTGTTGTGCCGGATTCTATTTGGCGGATTCCGAGGGCATGGTGGCTGGCATGGAGAGCGTCACTGGCAGAAATGGCAGAAATTACAGGACATGACGCCAGAAGAGCGTGAGCAGTTCTTCCAGCAGCGTCGTCGTCCATTCGGCTCGCGGGAGAGATAAGCATGGCAGAGCATTTATCCTCCAATTGACAAAAACTCAAGCGCCGTGTGCACGGGATGCGAGTCGCAGATACAATTCATGTAGATGCCTATCGTGCCTGCGGTCTGTACGTCACTGCCTGCCCGGAATGTGCGATTACTCTTAGAAGAAATAACGAATGACAACTAATTCAACAACTACATCGCCTGCAGCATCAGAAGCCACAGCAACCGTATTTTCTGCGTATCAAAAAATGGTCGTCGGCATGCTGGCATTTTTACAGTTTGCGGTGATTCTTGATTTCATGCTGATGTCGCCGCTGGGGGCGACGATTATGCCGTCGTTGGCGATTAGCGCTAAACAGTTTGGTCTCGTCGTTTCTGCGTATGCGTTTAGTGCAGGTTTATCTGGCTTACTGACTGCCGGTTTTGCTGATCGTTACGATAGAAAAAAATTACTCTTGTTTTTCTACACTGGGTTCATTCTCGGTACCGTCTGGTGCGGACTGGCGCAAACCTATGAGGTGCTGCTAGTGGCGCGGATTGTCACTGGTTTGTTTGGCGGGGTGATTGGTTCCATTGTATTAGCCATTGCCACCGATCTGTTTGCACCGCAAATGCGTGGTCGAGTGATGGGGATGATACAAACAGCGTTTGCTGCCAGTCAGGTGCTAGGGATTCCGTTTGGCTTGTATTTATCTAATCGCTGGGACTGGCATGTGCCGTTTTTTGCGATGGCATTTATAGGTTTCATTGGTGGTCTGTTTGTGCTGTGGAAAATGAAACCTGTCGCGGCGCATCTGGCGATTCCGCAAGAGCATAGCCCTTGGAAGCATTTGTTCCATACCGTGACGGAACCACGTTATTTACTGGCTTTTGCTGCGGTGTCATTTTTGCAGACCGGTGGCTTTATGCTGATGCCATTTAGCAGTACTTTTGTGGTGAATAATCTGGGTATTAGTATTCACCAATTACCTACCCTGTACATGATCACCGGTGTATGTACGATCTTTTTTGGACCGATGATTGGTAAAATTTCTGATGGGGTGGGTAAATTTAAAGTCTTCATTTTCGGCACACTGATGTCGATGCTGATGGTTGTGATTTATACCCACATGGAATCTGTACCATTTCCGTTACTGGTTGTTGTGAATGTACTGTTGTTCGTGGGAATCTTCTCGCGTATGATTCCATTTCAGGCAATGATGGCATCCGTTCCGACACCAGTACAGCGTGGTTCTTTCAGTGCTATCAGCGCGTCGATTCAGCAGTTGTCGGGCGGTGTCGCCTCGGTGATAGCAGGGCATCTCGTCAGCTTTGATGCGTCCGGAAAACTCCAGCATTACGATACGCTGGGTTATGTTGTGATCGGCACATCAATTATCGCTTTTTGTATCCTGTGGCGCTTACAGCATGTGAATGGTCGTACAGCTGTGTTGAGTAGCTCTCGTTTGACATGACCTGGTATGACGTCAAGGATCCATAGCACGTATTATCGGAAAAGGATCGTTAGTGTTTAAGTTGCCCACCGTTGCCACAGCACCCTTCTGCCCATCCGAAGTGACGGGGACTATCACCGTTGTCGCCACTGATCCGGTCTGGAAGAAAATTCTTCGTTTTGCTGGACCGGGCTTGTTAATCTCGATTGGATACATGGACCCGGGGAATTGGGCGACAGCGATTTCTGCTGGTTCTTCGTTTGGTTATGCATTGTTGTTTGTCGTTGTCTTATCCAGTCTGGCAGCGATGTTATTGCAAAGTATCAGTCTCCGATTAGGTATCGTCACTGGCAAAGATCTTGCTAAACTCTGTAGTGAACAGTACAAACGCCCGACTGCCATGGTGATGTGGGTATGTGCAGAACTATCTATAATCGCTTGTGATATCGCTGAAGTGCTTGGATGTGCGCTTGCGTTTAAGTTGATTCTGGGTGTCTCGTTACCTGTGGCGATCGGTATCACCGCTCTCGATACTATTTTTGTGTTGGGCTTAAAAGGAGCAGGATTTCGTAAGGTAGAGGCGATCATTCTGGGACTGATAGCTACCATCAGTATTTGTCTGCTGGTTGAATTGGTTCTTTTGCGTCCGTGTTGGGAATGTGCAGCGCAAGGCGTGCTTCCTTCTCTGCAAGCGCTACAGAATGCCGATGGTTTGTATCTCGCAATCGGTATCCTTGGCGCCACTGTCATGCCACACAATCTCTACTTGCATTCTTCCGTGGTACAGACCAGAAAAATCGGGCCTAGCGTTGCCAGTCGTCGCGAAGCAATCCGCTTTGCCAATCTTGATTCCATCATTTCTTTATTTTTTGCATTGCTCATTAATGCCGCCATTCTGATATTGGCAGCAGCAGCTTTTCATGGAAAATCGGTAGTGATGGAATTAGATGATGCTTACCATCTGCTTGATCCAGTCACAGGAAGTGCGTTCGCTGGATTGATTTTCGGCATCGGCTTGCTGGCTTCGGGTCAGAGTTCAACCTTTACGGGTACCATCGCAGGACAAGTGATTCTGGACGGCTTTTTGCAAATGAAAATTCCGTGCTGGCAGCGGCGCATTGTGACGCGGGGACTCGCTTTAATTCCCGCTTTGATCGGGGTCACAATAGGGGGTGAACATTCGGTTGGTCGACTTTTAATTCTGAGTCAGGTGGTGCTGAGTTTGCAATTACCGTTCGTGATGTACCCCATGATTAAGATGGCAGGGAATGCAAAATTGATGGGGCAATTCAAGAGTTCATTGCTGGTGCAAGTGACAGCATGGATTTTATTCATACTGATCTCAGGCGCGAATGCCTGGTTGGTATTGCATACGTTTGATATGATTTAATTGCTCCGACTGGTCATTGAAACAGTGGTGAGTGAGATATAAAAAAACCGACGTTTCGTAGCGCCGGTTTTTTTATGCTCAATAACGAACTACTGACCAGCTTGTGAGTTAGTCTTTTTCGATATCTTGGTTAGCATCATTGTGGATGTAACCTTCGTCCCGAATTACATACGTATTTGCAGGGATTGCCTTTTGATCTAATGCCGTGATCCGCCATGCTACTTGTGTGTCGGACGTCATGATCAACATCGGTACACGATAACGTTGACTCCAGCAAATGTGGGTCGTATGGTCAGCCTGCGTCAAGTCGTACCATTTGCAAGCATCCAATGCCGCCGGTGCGCTGGCTGGTGCGGTGGCTATCGTCAGGCGATAGTCACCCTTAGGATGTTTTAACCCATGCGCGAGATCAAACCAGTCGGTAAAATTGCCAATCCGGTACAGGTTGGTGCGGTCAATTCTGGTGTGAATATGCTTCTTCAAATCCAAAATAGACATACTGTATTCAGCATCACCTGGCTTACGACTGGCGTAAATTTCAACACGATCATCTGTACGACGTTTTAAACGGCGTTCGCCATCGCGCCATACTTCGAGCTGATGATCTTCGCCTTTAGCCGTGAACGTCGCTTGATAATGCAAGCGTTTGCCTTCGTTTTTATCACTAAAAACTTGGTTGAAGCTGAGAGTGTCTGCGTGGGCATTCAGAGGAAAAAAGCCCGCGATAGAGCATATCGCGAGCAGTGATCTGAATCCCATCGCGTTACGAGGGATAGAAAATATCATTATTGCCGAATTGCCTTTGCGTAATCAAAGTAACGATAAGTCTTGCCATCAACGGTGAGATCTTTGACACCGAGGTTGATGTTGTAGCTACCAGAGGTCAGCGTTGTATCAGCGGTTGCACCTGTTGGATCTGTCGGCAACTCAAAACGCAGACCTGTCGCTGGACTTGTTGGCGTGACCGTGCTCGCAACAACAGCAGCTGTTGATTTGCTCGCTGGCGTTACCAACGCTTCATTCAAGACGCGACCATCAGCCTGTGGCATGGATAAGCCCAACAAGTAAGCAACGGTTGGAGCGACGTCAACGTTACCTGAAGGATTAGCAACCGTTGTTGTACTGAAAGAAGGACCAGATGCGATCAGTGTATTGTGAACGTCACTCACACCAAAGCTGCCGTGCATGCCATGTTGACCCGCGCTGAAACTTTCAAATTCAATCCCCGGCATACCTTGGATAGATACGGCGCTGTCCCAGCTAAAGCTGACAACGACGTCTGGCTGTCCATTGTTCTGACGGCTGGCGTTTTCCAGATTCACTTGTGCCATCGTCAATGTGCCCGGAATGTTGCCATAACGACTGTCAACAAAAATGGCGCCGTATTCTTGACGTTGCTGCAAAAATTTCACCAGATTTTTGACTGTTGTTGCGTCGTGACCAGGAACGTAGAAGTAATCTGAACCACCATTGGCTGCGACGACAATGCCGTTTGCTGGTAAAGAACCCGGAGCAGGTACTGCAAAGGCCGCAACAGGATTAGCCAGCGTAGCGCTGATCGCTTGATATTTCGTATTAGCTGCACCACAAAGCGCACCCGTCGTATCGAGTTTCACTGGTAAGGTTGGCACACCTGTCGCACTCAAACCGTACATTGGCGATACGGCACATTTTGTACCATCATAGGCGTTGAACCCACGGTAGGTCAGCAAATCGGCAGAGCGGACATCACCAGAGAATGAATAGCCACCAGCCGTCGTGACAGCACCGATACTAGCGGTATTGGTGCCATTGGTTGAACCATTGACTAAGCCACCGTTTGGCAGTGTTGTCGACGCATTAATGTTACGCAATGGGTAAAGATTCAATGGGCCAGAAACGCTGGAATGACCATGATCTGAGACGACAACAATATTTGTTGAACTATCCATACCATTGCTGCGCAATGCGGTAATCAACTCACCCAGACGTGTATCTTGTGAACGCAGACCCGCTTTAGCGTTCGCCGATCCAGGGCCATAACCATGTTCGACGTTGTCTGGTGTGCGGAACCAGATCAATGACAGCATCGGTTTTTTTGTTGGCAAAATATACGATGTAAAGACAGACATCATGTATTTGTTCGCCGCATCTTCCGGTGCACCTTGTGTGGTGTCACTTGGATCACGAGAAGCAATTGCTAATGCGCCGTTTGGATCAAATGCAGTCGTATTGAACGTAATGTAACCAGCACGCGCTGTTGGATTGCCGTTGGTCGATGCGAGTGTGACGGCATCTGTACCTGAATACGCATTGGTCACATTTTTTGGTAACGCATAGCCTGCAGTTTGCAGTTCAGTAACGAGGCTGCGCGGAGAGACGGTATTTTCATCGATGAAATAGCCACCTTTACCCAAATCCTGGATGTAAGCAGCACCACTTTTACCTACTGTTGCCGTGACCAGACCGCCAGATTGTGCTGTCGCGAACAGACTCTTCACGAGTAACAACTGACCGCTGTAGTAGTTATTGAGCGTTGTCAGCACTTGGTAGTCTTCTGTGAAGACGGGATCAACGTAATCTTGCGCGGTACCACCTGCACTATTGCCAGCTGGAATCGTGTTACCCGTTCCTTGTGGCGGCGTCCAGAATGTATTGCCGTAAAAGCCACTGGTCTTAGGGAAAGAACCCGTCGCAAACGACGAACCGTTCATCATCGTGAAGGTTGGATACGTTGAATGGTTGTCAGTGAAATTGGCACCAGATTGACGCAAAGCATATAAGTTTGGCGTGTCTGTTGCATTGATCGAGTCTGGTCGTAAGCCATCCCATACCATAATGATGGTGCGGGTTGCAGCGATGGGTGCTGGCGCTGCTGGATTGCCTGATGATGAACTACCGCAACCGACCAGTATCAAACTGGCAGTTAGCGTAGCAATCATAGTTAAAGGATATTTCATGTAAGTGTGCTCCTGGCATTGAAGGGAAAACAGTCATTACTAACGATGCTGGTTTTAACCCTGCGATGCTATTGGAGTAAAGTTACATAGGCGTGACAATCCACCCATTCGATGGACGATATTATCGGAAATATTTCTTATGCCTTATCGGCAGACGAATGAGGTTTTTAGAAAAATAGGACATGTTTTAAGCTTTACGCCATAGCGGACGTAGGCGCAAAAACAGGTTGTACGCGAGATCAAGTAGACCAATCGCAATGCGGTTCGAGAGTAACGGCGTCACCCAAGACAGGGCAGGTAAGTGCTTCCACATTTCGACAAACGCCGCTGCACCATGGACCAGTTTTCCTTGTGCATCGCGCACGTGTAGGCGAGCAAGTGCTGATTGTCGATTGAGTTCGTCGCCTAGTTCCTGATCCTGACAGACACTTGCATCAACCCACTGGATGTGATCTCCCCCTTTTAATTTTTGGTACGTACTGATTTCTTTGGAGCAGATGGGGCATGCACCGTCAAAGTAGACAGTGCAGCTGGTCGATGTGGTTTTGGATCCGGATTCAAGCGTACTCATGTTGATGCCTATGCAGATAGCAAACGACGGAGGCAAACCGGGATAGGGTTGCACTCTGGGGTACATGACCCCGAGCCACATTATGCCACTAATAGCATTTATTTTTTTCTGCCGACAGTTCCCGCAAATGAGCTAAAAACGCAGTGTCAGCGAATCATGATGTTTTCTTTGCTATGCCTTTGCTATGCCTTTGCTATTACTTAGCATTTTATTTTAATGACCAGAATAAGAATATATTGCTAAGCGCAAATTTCGGTAACGCTATCAGTACTATCAGTATTTACTTGTGCAGATTTTCAATGCCATGTTTAGGTGTCATACGATATGAGGGAATAGACTCTAAATATATTAATTTATTGCAATTTAAGAAGCCTTGACTTATCGTTTTCACATTTTATTGAAAAGTAAAAAAACTCTGGTCTCATAGCATGGCTCATGTCGCCAGCGATATCCGCAGTTCTTGCAGGTTGAATAACAACGCACCAAACCATGAATGGAGACTCAATTGAGTAAAAAACTCATCTGGATAGTGATCACGCTATCCTTCATTTTTTCTATACTGATCGCCTTTACCGCACCTGTATCGCAAGGTGCGACCTCGCGTGCGACAGCACAGATTGCGCCAGTCGATGACGCATGGCGCGCAGCGTTACCGCGCGATCCCGAGGCTGCAACCACGGCCTATATGGCACGGATATCGCCAGCGGCCAAAGCGAGATCTGATGCTTATTTTGAAGGTGGATATTGGTTGCAACTGGTCGACCTAATCGTCGGGATTGCTGCCGCAGTGATCCTCTTGCGTAGCAAAGTGCTGGTCGGTTTTCGTGATTGGCTTGCCGCAAAATTACGCGTTCAGTGGCTCATTGATACGGCGACAGCAATCGTTTATAGCTGTTTAATTTCACTGATCACTTTTCCGCTGATGGTCTATGAAGGCTACTATCGCGAACATTTTTATGGACTGTCTAACTTAAATGCAGTCGATTGGTTCATGGAGAATATGTTGATGCTTAGCATATCGACCATAGGGATGGGCATTGCGATCGGTATGTTGTACATCGCCCTCAGACGTACCCGTAGCAGCTGGTGGATTTGGGGCGCTGGCATCGCCATCTCGCTGATTGGCGTCCTGATGCTCTTATCGCCCACGTATATCGATCCCTTATTCAATACCTATAAGCCCATTGCCGATGCGCGCATCAAAGATCCCGTCATGGCAATGATGCGTGCCAATGGCGTACCCATTGATAACTTGTATCAGTTCGATGCCTCCAAGCAGAGTAACCGCGTCAGTGCGAATGTCTCTGGTATTTTTGGATCTGCAGCCGTCCGCATGAATGACAATTTACTCAAGAGCAGCACCATCAGCGAAATCAAGGCTGTTTTAGGACATGAGCTGGGCCACTATACGATGAACCATATCTATAAAGGCTGGATGGAAATTGGCATCGTGCTGGTCATTGGTTTTGCCTTTGTGAAGTGGGCATTGGATTGGTCAATCGAAAAATGGGGTAGCGCTTTGGGCATTAAGGATTATGCCGATATCGCTGGATTACCATTGTTTATCGTTTGGTTTTCGGTGTTTATGTTTATCGCCACGCCGATCAATAATACGTTGATCCGTACACAGGAAGTAGAAGCAGATATATTCGGTCTCAACGCTTCTGCCGAGCCTTTAGGGTTTGCTGAAGCGATGCTGAAATTGACGCAATACCGCAAATCAAACCCTGGTGATGTCGAGGAATTGATGTTCTTCGATCATCCAAGTCCAAGAAAGCGTATTTACAGTGCAATGCGTTGGCGTGCTGAGCAACAGAAGCCTTGATTTCAAGCAGTTGATCTTAAGTTGATCTTTGCCTATCAGTCCAAAGACAGGGAGTTCACCGTCGGACAATGACTGATAGGGATCCCCAGGTGCATCACCGACATCTGTCGTTATCCGATGAAGTAGATCTTCGCGAATACCGTCAGATAGCCAAGTTCTTCCATCGAACACGCGCTGTACTGCCTGGGGGATCGTTTTTGCCGTCCTTTGCTTCATCACCTAGCCACGCACGCTGGCACGAGGCCAGGCAAAGCCTCTGCGTTATCTGCAATGCGTAACGTGACTTTGCCATTAACGATCTCAAGACGCAGCCTAAACTTAGTTGCCTGAGCACGGCGGATGGCGTTACACAACGCGTCCTGTGTAATCTGGAATAACTTCATCGTGACGTCCTGATTGACACACATCTGAACACTACAAACACATGAGACTGATACGGAGATCGCTGATATGACGGTGATCGACTGCAAAAAAGATAAGTGTCAGCTTATGTTGAAATTGATTTCCGGTTTTGAAAAGAAATAACGAATAGGAGACTAGATATTAAAAATCTCGTTTCAATTGAATCAAAACAGATTTCTTTGCCCAGGATTTATTTGTCTGAATGCAGTCGCATGAATGGCCATACTGAAAGCCATGATAGCGAATTTTTACTCAAATTACTGACGACCTATGACAACGCTATTTCCTCTTGCTATTACCCTAGTGGCCCAAGTCTTCATTACGACCGCTGATGCACATATCAGACGGCAGCCAGCACCATTGCTTTCTAATCCGCTACGTGTTTGGTTGCCGATTTATCTGGTGTCACGGTTTTGTGGCTTGATGCTACGTTTGTTCGCGGTATTTGTCGTCCCCATCGCTGGCGCTTCATTAATGTTTTCCAGTTCGGCGATCTCTGTTTCCTCGTTTGTTGCGTGGCGACATGGCGAGGTGTTAAGTAGACGTGAATGGTTGGCTATCGTTTTTATTTTAATTGCTATTTTAATGAGGTCATGATGAAACTGACGTCAATGTTGAATTTCCATATCAAAAAATTTCCTATTTTATATATTGCAGTTGTGCAACTCGGATTCTCGGCATTGGATATTTATGCGCGTGGAAACTTGCGCGGTGCACCGACGTTTTTTGCCGGTATGAGCAAAGAGTGGCTGCTTATTTGGATTATTTTGCAGATGCTGATTGCACCTTTCCAAATTAAATTAATCGTACAAAATGGACTTGGGAAAGGTGTCGCTTTAATGAATGGCTTTTCTGTGCTGTTTGCACTGACTGGGGGCTATGTTTTTCTTAACGAGGCAATACAGTGGAATCACATCGTCTCTGTGCTTTGCGTTATTACGGCCGTCGTACTTTTTGCGTCGGCTAAGCGCCATTAATGACGGATCAACCTTGTTGAAATATTCACCTCGCGCCAGAAAATTGAAAATAGATTTCCGCTTTTACTCATTGCCAGCGAATAAGAACTAAGCGTTGTTGATAGACAGCGCGATCTATATCGGCAACCGTCATCGATAAGCACACTCGTTGCGTAAGATAGTGTGTCACGGTTGTCATCATATTTTTCTGGTACGCCAGACTCAGGGGTAACAAGATGAACACATTGCATCAACATTTATTGATGGCTGATACCAGCCAGACCGATCATTTATTAGACTATCTCAATAGCGAGGGTTTTCCAGCTTCAATCGACGCTGATGGCGACATTGTTTTTAAATCCGAAGGGCTAGATTATGCATTGTGCTTTGATCAGAAAGACAGTCATTTTTCTAAAGTGATTTTGCCTAACGTCTGGCAGATCAACGAACAACCAGAATTGAATCAGGCGCTCCTTCTTCTCGATAACATCAATCGTAAATTAAAGGTCGTCAAAGGATACACAACGAAAGACACGGTCTGGTTTACAGTGGAACTGTTTCATAGCGATGTATCGCAGTTGACGTTTTCTTTGAAACGAATTATCCGTTTGCTGGCGCATGCCGCCCTTATTTTTTCGAGGGAGATGGGAATCGATAAAGAGACATCGATCATGGCGCCCTAATCGATGTTATTTGTACCGTTATTTTTCGTAAAAATAGCCCGGTTTATCTTGGCTATTTTAGTGCAGCGTATTTTTCAACATCTCCGCCATCGTTGCTGCGTCCATCTGGCTAGACTCGCTCAGTAACTGAAACAAGTTCAGCTTTGCCGGTGTGTAATGCTGTGCGATCGCTGCCTCAAAATAGGTGCGCGCCTTGCTACTATTTTTGGGCACACCTTGTCCCAGGTAATACATTTCACCTAGTTCATTGAGCGCAAATGGCAAATGCTGATCGGCAGCCAGTAAGAGCCATTTTATTGCCTGTTGATTACTTCTGACTTGCTTCATACCGACGCCAAATCCTTGGCGATAGGCAAGACCAAGCACGGATTGTGCAACAACACTTCCGCCTCTGGCTTGCTGTGTCAGCTTTGGTAAATCATCTTGATTGAGTGAAGCGGCCTGACGATTGATATCGGCTGTGAGTTTCATTTGTTCATCGTTATTGAGCAATTCAAACCACTGACTGAGTGCTGGTTTTGCTTCATTCGCGGGTGTTGATGGTTGGCTACGAGTGAGGCTGGCATCTAGATGCTGTTCGGATTTGGCTGCGGTCAATTCAATGTGCTGATTCGGCGCAGGGACCAAAACAAAGTGTCCAACGAGTGATGTTGCCATCCAAGGGCGTTGTTCATCCTTGGTTGTGGCGCGGACATCCGTCATGACGTGTTTGATAGCATCTTCCAATATCATCCCTGGCTTTGTCATCCAATTGGCTAGCGCGAGTGCAAAGGGTCCGTTATGACCTTCTCCATCCAGAGCACGCTCTCCAGGTTGTGTTGCGTAGGCAATGAGCATACCGTTGGCTGGCTTCTCTGGAACAAATCCAGTAGGCGCAATGCCGCGATATGTTTTTTCAAAGCGCAAGGTTGAAGGATCATTCCTGCACGCATCCAGTAGAATGACTGATAAATGCGCACCACTCTCTTTGAGACGTTGTATCAGGTAATCCATAGGGATGGACTGCTGGGTGATGATATTGATCTCTTTTAACGATACACTGACTGGAATCAGGTAGTTACGCTCTTTGATTTCGACGCCATGGCCAGCATAGTAAAAAACACCAACCCCGCCTTTGTTGAGATGATCGGCAAGCCGCCCGATGGCTTCATACATGGTTTTACGATCGGTATTGAACAGAAGTTCCGTCGTATACCCTGCATCTTGAAGTTTAGCACCGAGCAAGCGTGCGTCGTTACCTGCATTACGTAACTTTAATGCGCCGTCATAGTTGGTATTGCCTATCACCAGTGCAAATTTCGGTGCAGTGCGGTAATCGATACTTGCCGCGAAAACTGGTCGCACCAAGCACAATGCGGCAAAAAAAATTAACGCGATCCGCATTGTGTATTGCCTTTGAGTATGTGCCCGTCAATCGCGAGTTTGCTCGCTTTGAGTGCAATCAATGCTTGCTCAGAAGTACCGCTTAATACGGCGAGGTTGACGCTACCTTGTTGATCTGGGCCGCAGACAATCGTCAAATTCAGATCGGGCAACACGCGTCGTAAATCATTCACAGTGACGGTATCAGAGAGAATCACTTGCAGTACTGGCGTGTTTGCGCTGGTAACCCCAGTCAGTCCGCGATAGTTACTGTTATGCATATTTTCCTGAGAAGCTTCGCGTAATTGATACGTTTGTACTCCTGTTGCGATGACTAAGGTTGCAACCGCGGTGAAAGCCCATCCAGATGGAACTGGATACTGCCAAAGATTGGCTAACCATGCACGAACAGTATCGGTCATGCTAGGATGAGGTGTTTCTAACGAACCGGCAATATCCTCAAAACGAAGCAACGGGGTTGTAGTCGCAAGCGCATCCGCATACGCATCGCGTGCTGCTGTGACTAAGCGTTGATCAGCCTCGAGTTCTGCTTGTAATTCAGGATGAGACTGCAACATGTGCTGCATCCACGCGGTTTCATTTGGGTCTAATTTTCCGCATGCATAAAAAAAGCAAAGAGAGCGGAAACGATGGAGATCGTCATTCATTTGTTGTTCCTGTCTTTGCTTCGGTCATTGTTCCATCCGAGCTTCTGGGAGATGCACGCCTGCATTTTTATTTTTGCATGCGTAACCCATTTTCTGACTTGCTCAAGATTGATATTGGCATGATGTCTAGATTGTGCAGCCAGAATTTCGGTCATGTCTGCATAACGCAGATCCTCATCCAGACAGAGTTCCATCGCTTGCCGATAGTTAGGGCCACCATCATTCGGCAGCAATTCTATGCACGCTTTAATTGCTAGTTGCAATTGTTTTTCGTAGACGATGTCATCGGTATGCATTAAGGGGCATACCAGATTGTCGAGGTCTTTGCCGAGGGCATCAAGATCGTCCTGCACGGAAATAACCTCACGCAGAGCTTTTACAGTGGGAGGTGAATAGTTTTCTTCGTCATCACTCGCATTGTCGGCCTCATTATTTTTCCGCGGATTGCTTTTTAATTGGGCACTATTTTTATTTTCTTTTTTCTCGTTTAGCTGTCGGTTTTCGACAAGCTGATAGTGCGCCCGTAAGGCGTCAATAGCGCAACGATAGGCAATGACTTTTGACCATGTTTTGACGGAAGCTTTTGTCGCATCATATTTGCCTGCTGAATTGATTATTTTTAGCCAAGTTTCTTGCAGAGCGACTGTTGCCAGCTCATCGTTATAGTTAACTGTCACTCTGACAAGACGATCGAGCTCCCCATTGAGATAGTTAAAAAACTGTTGATGGTCATTGCGCACTTCCATTGATTTGCCTTTTTTGGTGGCAAATTTTTTCAGCAATCGGGTGAGTTCGTCATTGGAGACGCGCGGATTGAACATGGGGGAAATAAGTTAGGTCGTGCACTGAGGAAATTCATCTAATGTAAAAAAGATTATAAGAGATTTGTTGGTACTTAGGCAAAACCAAGTGCACTGGTGGCGCTTCTTCTTTGCTGCTTACTTCTGACAACGGATGTCTTTTTCGTGTATTTCATTAAAAAAACAACAATTGGATTTATTTTAGGGCGTGTTGACATATAAAAAGCTGTTAACTTTTCCCGAAGTGTGTTTACATTCTAGATTTTAAAGAATGAAACGATGCTGCGACTGATGTTGAGAGATGATCAATGGGAACGAATTGCGCCTTT
>NZ_JBMPPD010000008.1:0-112933 GCF_049339825.1 Undibacterium sp. RuRC25W
AGGCGCAATTCGTTCCCATTGATCATCTCTCAACATCAGTCGCAGCATCGTTTCATTCTTTAAAATCTAGAATGTAAACACACTTCGGGAAAAGTTAACAGCTTTTTATATGTCAACACGCCCTAAATAATTTGGGCATTTTTAATAAAAGAAAATAAAAGAAAATAAAATTATATGTGCCGATAATCTGTCAATCTATTTTCTTTGTGCAGCCAGTCTGGCGACCACAGAGACAAGACGATCAACTTCTTCGCACGTGTTATAGAACGCCAGTGATGGTCGTACCGTTGCTTCAACGCCGAACCGACGTAAAATCGGTTGTGCGCAATGGTGACCTGAACGGACGGCAATGCCTTCTTCATTGAGTGCTTTGCCGACTTCTTCAGTCTGATAGCCATTGAGGACAAACGATAAGACGCTTGCTTTGTCTTTTGCAGTACCGATTAACCGTACACCACGAATCGATTGCATACCGTAGGTCGCATACGCTAATAAATCATGTTCGTAACGGGCGATATTGTCGATGCCGAGTCGGTCGATATAATCAATCGCAGCACCTAAACCGACGGCATCGGCAATGTTGCCTGTACCGGCTTCGAACTTATTTGGTGGTGGTTGATAAATCGTGCGCTCAAACGTGACGTCCGCGATCATATTTCCACCACCTTGCCACGGCGGCATTTTTTCGAGGAGATCGCGTTTGCCATAGACAACGCCGATACCGGTAGGGCCGAACAATTTATGGCCAGAAAATACAAAAAAATCCGCGTCCAATGCCTGTACGTTCACCGACATGTGCGAGACCGACTGTGCGCCATCAATCAACACTTTTGCACCAGTACGATGCGCGAGATCAATAATCTCTTTGACTGGAACGACGGTGCCTAAGGCGTTGGAGACCTGCGTTACTGACACAATTTTGGTGCGGCTATTTAGTAAGCGGGTGTACTCACTCAATATCACCTGTCCAGTGTCATCGACCGGAATCACCCGTATCCTCGCGCCAGTCTGTGCTGCTAACTGTTGCCAAGGGATGATGTTGGCGTGGTGCTCGAGATTAGAGACGATGATTTCATCACCTTCGCCAATATTTTGCACACCCCAGGTTTTAGCAACAAGGTTGATGCCTTCTGTGGTGCCACGTACAAAAATAATTTCATCTGGTGAGCTGGCACCCAAAAAATGAGTCACCTTTTTACGCGCACTTTCGTAGGCATCAGTAGCACGTGCAGCGAGTTCATGCGCCGCGCGGTGAATGTTTGAATTTTCGTGTTCGTAAAAATACGAAATACGATCAATCACCGATTGTGGCTTTTGTGTCGTCGCTGCATTATCAAACCAGACCAGTTGCTTACCGTTGACACGCTCCTGCAAAATCGGAAAATCTCTGCGAACTGCGTTGACATCAAATGGCGGGCGAGCACTGGAGGCCAGATTAGGAACAGCACCTGCATGGCTGCCTTGTGGCCCCGGAAAGCGTACCGTATCGAGAAAATAAAATGATCCGGCATGATCTGCGAGGCCCGATGAGTGTGCAGAAGGAATGCCACCAGAGCGTAGCGCTGGTTCTTCTGTGTCCAGCAAATCTCGCAAATCGTGGTCTGTTGGTGTGCCAAACGGTTGTAGCCCCGGCAAACTCGTTCCGGCGTTATTCCCAGCGGGATAGCCACTGACATCACCCAGGAAATAAAACGGATTTGTAGGGGAAGGCGAGTGCTGTTTGACTTTGTCAATCACCGGTAATGCTGCCGCATAACCAGTCGGCGCATTGTCTGCAAGGCCTGCCCGCGGTGTGGCAGGAGGTGTTGTTGGTACCGTCGCTGGTGCCGGATGTAATCCTGCAAACTGCCCAATCTCGTGTTGTGGACCCTGAGATTGTAGCGCAGCAGGGGCAGTCGGTACTGGTACGGCTTGGTTCGGATCACGTTCCCCATTGGGCAGCGTTGCGAAGAACTCACTCGCTAGCTGCGCCAGTTCTGCCGGGTCCGGCAATCCACCGCTCTGATGTAAGGGATGGGTGCTCATTTAATTATTTGTAGGTGTCTGGATATTCATGGAACTTACCGACTTCAACATCGTCAAGCACCGCCAATGCATCATCAGACTGAATCGCTAATGAGCAATACAAAGAAATCAGGTAGGACGAAATCGCGTTACGGCTGATACCCATGAAACGCACAGACAAGCCTGGACTTTGTTCACCCGCGAGACCAGGTTGGAACAAGCCAACCACGCCCTGACGCTTGTCACCAACGCGCAGCAAGATAATTTTTGTTTTGCCGTCAGCAACAGGTACTTTATCGGATGGCACTAATGGAATGCCGCGCCATGTCAGGAATTGGGAGCCAAACAAACTCACTGTTGGTGGTGGTACGCCACGACGTGTGCATTCGCGACCAAAGGCGGCGATGGCTAATGGATGCGTCAGGAAGAACGCCGGTTCTTTCCAGACTTTCGTCAATAGTTCATCCAGATCATCCGGTGTTGGTGCGCCAGTCAATGGGAAAATGCGCTGTTCGTCCGCCACATTGGCTAATAAACCGTAGTCAGGATTATTGATCAGTTCGCTTTCCTGACGTTCTTTGATTGTTTCAACGGTCAGACGTAATTGTTCTTTGATTTGATCATGCGGGCTGCTGTGCAGATCAGAAACGCGTGTATGAACATCCAAGACGGTTGATACAGCATTGAGGAAGTATTCACGCGGTTTTTCGTCATAGTCAACAAAGGTCTGAGGTAATTCAGATTCATCACGTTGTGAGCAGGCCACGCGTACATCACGTGGGTTTTTTACTTTGTTTAAACGATATATGCCTGCTTCGACTGGCAGCCATTCCAGTAGATGGGTGAGCCAACGTGGGCTGACGGTTGACAGTTTAGGTACTGTCTTGGTTGCATTCGCTAGTTGTCGTGCTGCGTCATCGCTCAATGCTAATTGTGGAATTGCTGATTCTGCCATGGTTGCTCCCTAAAATGAAATAAAAATGAAACGTAAAAAATCAAAATTTAAAAATGCCAAGACCCCATGGGATACATAGTAAATAATGGCGATCGCGTGAGCAGAAGTAACAGTCCTGGTACTGTGTTGCTTTACTGCTGACTTTAGCTGTCGACGTTGGTAGCGTTGACGAAACTTTTCTATCTACAGCAGGTCTCTTATTGATCTGATCGCGCGCTGTCTCCGTGCTGTAATGAGCCAGCCTGCGTGACATGGCTTCCTGCTGCGACGTCTTGTGTAATCCAGACGTTGCCGCCAATCACCGCACCGCGCCCGATCGTGATACGGCCCAATACAGTGGCGCCCGCATAGATAACGACTTCATCTTCAACAACAGGGTGGCGTGGCAATCCCTTTTGTAATGTGCCGTTGGCGTCCGTAGGAAAACGTTTTGCACCCAGGGTGACAGCTTGATAAATTCGCACATTTGCGCCAATAATCGCGGTTTCGCCGATCACGACACCAGTGCCGTGATCAATGAAAAATCCCGTCCCAATGGTGGCGCCAGGATGGATGTCGATACCTGTTTGTGCATGGGCAAGTTCTGCTGCGATACGTGCAATTAGCGGCACGCCAAGGCGATACAGGCAATGGGCAATACGGTGGTGGATTAATGCGAGAATGCCGGGGTAGCAGAGTAAAACTTCATCAACGCTACGTGCTGCCGGATCACCTTGATAAGCAGCGATGACATCGCTGTCGAGCAATACACGGATTTCTGGCAGCGTACGAGAGAAACTGCGGACAATGTCGAGTGCTAGTTGCTCGACATCGCTATCGGTTGAGCCCTGATAGCGTGCAACATATTGCAGCTCAAGGCGCACCTGATTAAATAACGAATGCAGTGCCAGATCGAGTGTGTGACCCACATAGAAGTCTTCACTTTCCTGTCGAAGTTCTACTGGACCCAGCCGCATTGGAAAAAGTGCGCCGCGTAAGCCTGCCAATATTTCTGCAATGGCGTCGCGTGATGGTAATTCACGTCCACCGGGTTCGTTTGAGCGTTGCCGGCTTTCTCGCCAATTTAGCCTGACTGCGGCGAGTTCACTGACGACACGATCAATATCAAAAGAAGGCTTCCTTACTTCTATACTGCCTGATGCTTTACTGCTCATACCTTGTGACTCCAATATCGTAATACTCAAGCGTAAAAACTAACTCTGTACCCATGGCAGTTGATGGAAGCGCCAACCGTCCGCAGTGCCGCGATGCTGGCGATCGTCGATCTCGCCTTCAAATCCTTCTTTGACGTTATGGATGTCGGTGAAGCCTGCTTTTTTTGCCGCCTCAACGGCGAGGGCTGATCGTTTTCCACTGCGACAAAGCAGTAATATCTTTTTATCTTTGCCTACTTTGGATTCGAGTTCCCGCACAAAACGTGGATTGCGTGTCAGGCTCGTGCTTGTTGCCCATGCGACGTGGATTGTGTCTGGGACATAGCCGACAAACGTGCGTTCTTCGGTTGTCCTCACGTCGACCAAGACTGCCTGACCTGTGGAGAACAGTTCCCAGGCAGTCTGTGGAGAGACGCTGTCGCTGGTGTCTTCGTTGGCTAACAAGGTGGTGCGGATTACCTCTTGTGATTGCGTGGCGTTCGCATGTTGAAATGATGCTCCCATCTCATAATCTCCTTATAAATGGTCGGGCAATTGATGGCACTGCCCGAACTGACTTCTGTATGATTTCTGTGTGGTTAGAATACGAAATCCTCATAAGTTGGAAAACGAATTAAAAAATGTTTGGATATTTGAATAGCGAATATTGAAATGGTCGCGACCCTGAAGACGATGCGTCGTTGTTGGTGAATCTGTTGGTATGAATTCGTTGAGCATGGATTGCTCGATAGACGCAAATCAGTCATTTTCTTGAAGTGCCCACGATGCCCCATGAATGCTGTTTGAGCATCATGGGGTGCATTCAATAACGTCTATCGTTGGCGGGTTGGGAAAGATAGCCCTAAATTGTCCCGCAGAGTTGATCCCTCGTACTTTGTGCGGACCAATCCACGTCGTTGCAGTTCAGGCACAACCAGCTCGGCAAAATCCGTTAGTCCGCCAGACAGATAGGGCGGCATGATATTGAAGCCGTCTGCAGCGCCGTTTTCAAACCAGAGTTGCATCTGATCAGCGATATGTTCTGGCGTGCCAACCAGCGTAAAGTGGCCGCGTCCACCAGCAATACGCAGATACAGTTCACGAATACTCAGATTCTCACCTTGGGCCAACGAAGTCAGTAACTTCTGACTAGTCAGCAACATCCTGCGGTACTGTCAGCTATTTTGAGTGAACTTGCACGTACCGGGGCGTGGGCTACGCAGCATCCGCAGCAGGTTGCAGTAATTCTTTCTGTTCAACTGCGTATGCCAGAAGCGACACTGTTGAGCTGGCAGCAGCGCGTTCGTTACGGCGTTACGCCTGTCACATTGGAACTGATTAGTCGTCAACAAGAAATTGCGGATCTTTTTATCGGCAAAAATTGATTCCCAAGTCAGTTAAGGTCAGTGATAACGTGTGGTTGTGGTTGCCTAAGTAAATCTTGCGTATTAATTTAGTTGCTATGCCGGGTTTGGTTGTTGGTACGTGGATGTCCAGTGATGATTACGCGGCTTGTTGCTGGTACGCCGCATTGCTCTGTATTCTTACAGCACCGCTTTTGTCTTTCGGTTAATCGGTTGAGAATAAATCTTCCTATTTGCTTTCATTACTTTTATTTTTGGTAATATGTAACAAGTTTCATCGATTTGTAGCTGCTCGGTGAATGTAGGCTTCCAAAAAAATTCCATTTTGAAAAATTTTGCTAAAAAGCAAGTTATAGGTAGAAGTGTTGCTTAAAAGAATTTAAAATTCGTCCTCAATGAAAACAGTTCCTTTAACCGGAGAATAAGAATGCGCGTCATGGATCGATCCCATCGTCAAGGTTTAAGTCTCGGAACTCGTCTCAGTTTCATCGTTTTCTCTCTCGTTTTTCTGGTTTTTACGATCTTCATTGGTGCATTAGGTTACAGCATCTATCGCTCAATGCAGGCATCTGCATTGCAAGACGTCTCCCATACTGTAGAGAACATTAACGACATGTTTGATGTTTTTGATAAGGCGGTCCGCACCGATGCGCAGCGTACCGGAACGACTTTTCAGCGGCAATTAACGCAGGCTTTTACGCTCAATGCATCAGAGAAATTGAAAATAGGCGACCGTAGTGTCGCAACGCTGACTTATGGCAATACCGTTGTTAATGCAAATGAAGCGTTTGTTGATCAATTTACGCAACAAACGGGTGCTATCGCGACAGTTTTTGTTAAAGACGGCAGCGATTTTGTACGGATTACGACTTCTCTGAAAAAAGAAAATGGTGAAAGAGCCGTTGGAACTGCGCTTGACCATACGCATCCTGCCTATGCACTTTTGCAGACAGAAAAAGGCTATATCGGTGCTGCTAAACTCTTCGGTAAAGATTACATGACGAGTTATATGCCGATCAAGGATCAACAATCGCAAATGGTGGGTGTTTTATTTGTTGGTATTGATATTTCATCTAGTTTGCGGTTTTTGAAGGAAAAAATTCTTGCCATGGAAATTGGTAAGACCGGAACCTATTTCGCATTTAATTTAAAGAAGGGCGACAGCTTGGGCGATATCACGATCCACCAAGAGTCGGAAGGGAAGAATTTATTCAAAGATAAGCCGCCGGGAGAGCTTGATTATGTTAAAGAAATGATCGAGCGCGGTCATGGAACCTTATATTACAGTGCTAGTTCAGATAAGGGCGGTGAACAAAAAAGGCTCGCTGTTTTTAGAAAAATCGACGTCTTGAACTGGATGGTTGTTGGAACTAGTCCAGTATCTGAAATTACAGAAGATACGCTGGCAACCTTGTTTAAATATGGGTTATTTGCGTTGGGATTGATCATCGTCACTGCATTTGCATTGCTCTATCTGGTGAAGAAAAATGTCATTATTCCGTTGAACCAGGCGATTGCTCTTGCTAAGAAATTAGCCACTGGTGATTTAACCGATAGGACTCACCATGAACGTACTGATGAAATCGGCGAGTTACTTGATTCGATTAATAATATTGGTACAGGATTGACCACGGTGATTCAGGAGGTGCGTACCAGCTCCGCGTCAATTCAGCGTGCTGCTGGTGAAATCGCCTCTGGAAATGCCGACCTATCGGCACGAACAGAATCGCAAGCGAGTTCATTAGAGGAAACTGCTAGTTCTATGGAAGAGTTGACGGCAACCGTAGAGAAGAATGCCGAAAATTCCAAAAACGCGGCCAAATTCGCTGAGAAGGCTTATTCAGTCGCTATTGAAGGCGGAGCGGTTGTGAAGGATGTTGTCGATACGATGGCTGGAATTAAAGAAAGCTCAAATCGTATTGTTGATATTACTGCTGTCATTGATGGTATCGCCTTTCAGACGAACATCCTTGCATTGAATGCAGCCGTAGAGGCGGCACGAGCAGGAGAGCAAGGCAGGGGGTTTGCTGTTGTCGCCTCTGAAGTCAGAAATCTTGCGCAGCGTGCTGCCGCATCTGCCAAAGAAATTAAGTTGCTCATTGGTGAGTCCGTAGAAAAAGTGAATAAAGGTGCCGTCTTGGTGAACATGGCAGGCAAAACGATGGATGATATCGTCGTCAACCTTGAGCAAACATCCTCTACCGTCAACAGTATCAGTCAGGCAGGCGCGGAGCAAAGTGCTGGTATTGGTCAGGTCAACCTGGCTGTGACTGAGATGGACAACATGACGCAACAAAATGCCGCTTTGGTTGAGCAGGCGGCGGCTGCAGCGGAAAGTTTGCGCGAGCAGACTGATAAATTAAATAGTCTGGTTAATCAATTTAGAATTTGATTGCTCTTAGATAGAGGTCTAAGGGGGGGGCTGGGGCCAAAGATGTATTACGGCCGCCCCCCCCCTTGTTACGTGAAATTGTTGGCTAAATTGGCGATGTCCGGAGCAACCCATTGTGGCTCAACACATTCCTGCAGATGTTCTGCCATGAATCGTACGAGTTGCATTGCTGCGTAGGGCAGACGGCGGTCCTTTCTGCTGACCAGATACCAATGACTTTCTAGTGGAAAGTGACGCACTGGAAGAATGGTTAATTTTTCTTGTCCTTCATGAAGTGTGTGGGCCGATATAACGGATAAGCCTAACCCTGAGGCTGTGCCGAGCCGAATCGCTTCGTTGCTTTCAATCTGCATCGTATCAGCGAGCTCAATGCCCTGGCTGCTGAGCCATGACTCAAACATCATACGAGTTGCTGAGCCTGGTTCTCGGATCAGAAAACGTTCATTTCTGAGTTCTGCAAATTCAAGTTGCTGATGATCTGCTGCCCAATGATCGAGGGGGGCAATGATTTGCAAAGGATTTTTAAGAATGCGGGTGGCTTGTGCTTCTGTGCCACTTGGTGGATGGCTGAAGACATATAAATCATCTTCTTGCTTGGAAAAACGTTCCAGAATATGCGCCCGGTTACCGATATTTAAGGTCACGCCTACTTTAGGAAATTGCCGGTAAAAAGCACCTAAAATCCGCGGCAGGACATATTTTGCTGTTGTCACAATACCAAGGTTGATGTGCCCCGAGCTGCCACCACGCGCCTGTTCGAGAAAGCCATTAAAGTCATCAAACCTGACCAATACATCACATGCAGCACGATAGAGTTCCTGTCCTACGTGCGTCATTTCCATTCGTCCTTCGCGTGGGGTGAACAAAGGTTCTTCGACCGCCTCACGTAATTTTTTTAGCTGCAATGATACTGTTGGTTGCGTCAAATGGAGTGCGCGGGCGGCGGCAGAAATATTGCCCAGTCGCGCAACTTGCACATAAACCTGTAGCAAACGAAAGCTCAAGTGGCGGATATTCATAGATGATGATCTATAGGTATGGTTCAAATAATTTATTATTCAATATACCTAAAAATTGGGACAATAGCTATTCCGTTCATCTAGAGGAGTATTTTTATGCCCGGAAACGTCGTCGCATTATTCTCAGTTTTTAATTACGCCGACTTTGGCGTAGCTTGTTTTTTAGCACAACTGACGCTCGCGTTACCCTTGATGCTTGTACTCGCTGCATTGGCTACGTCATGGCGTGCGATACCTCAGGTGTATGCTTGGTGGTTGGCGCAGGGAAGTTCACTGCTTGCGGTCGCCACAGCGCTCTTGTCCTGGATCTATGTGTGGGGCAATGATGCCGCAATCGGTGTTGCCGGTTCATGGTTGCCAAACATCAGGTTAGATACGTTGAGTTCACTGATGTTGGCACTGACAGGGTTTTTAGCATGGGTCATTCTGCGGTATTCGCGTAATTACCTCGCTGGTGATCAATCCATCGCCCGTTATCTGCACTGGTTGTGCCTGACAGTTGCCACTGTGTGGTTGTTGGTGACATCGAATAATCTGTTATTCGTTTGCTTGGCCTGGACTGCCAGTAGTCTGGCATTACATCAATTACTGGTGTTTTATAAAGACCGTCCGGCGGCACAGTTGGCAGCGCATAAAAAGTTCCTGATCAGCCGCGCCGCCGATGTGTTTACGCTGACGGCATGTCTGATGTTGTACCTGAGTCTGGGTACGCTTGAGATTGATCGCATCATGGCCTTGCTGTCACATAGTCGTCAGACTGATTGGCCCGTCCAAATTGCGGCATTGTTGTTTGTATTTAGTGCGATCTTAAAATGTGCTCAATTGCCGCTACATGGTTGGTTATTGCAAGTGATGGAAGCGCCCACACCAGTCTCAGCCTTATTGCACGCCGGTATTGTGAATATTGGCGGCTTCATTTTACTGAGATTATCCGGTTTGCTAGAGTTAGCTCCGATAGCTCAGTTGATGTTGGTGGTGGTAGGAAGTATCACGGCGATGCTAGCTGCGTTAGTAATGATGACGCGGATCAGTGTCAAGGTGATGTTGGCTTGGTCGACATGTGCGCAGATGGGGCTCATGTTGCTAGAGATCGGGTTGGGCGCATATTCGATGGCTTTACTTCACTTGCTGGCACATTCCCTCTACAAGGCGCATGCATTTTTGAATGCCGGTGAAACGGTGTCTCGGCAGCGTATGCTGGGCATTGCCCCAGCAACACACTTACTGAGTCCAATTCAAATCGGTTTTTCTCTTGTTGGGGTGGCGCTCTCTCTTGTGTTGACGAGCATGTTGATTGGACTTGATCCTCGCCAAGACCCTGTGCTCTGGGTGTTTGGTCTTGTGCTTATCTGCAGCCTGTTACCGATGGTAAATTCTCCTTTTGAAAGCCGTGGTTGGTCTCAGGTAATGTTGTTGGTAGGGTATGGATTTGGTTTGTCACTGCTTTATGGCATCTGGCATCTGGTGTTCGGCCATCTGCTGGCTTCATCATCGATGCCACCCTCTCTCTTTGGAATTGGCTTTGCCTGCGCATGTCTGATTGGACTGTTGTTGATTCAATATATTGTTCTCAATCGGCCACAGGGTGATTTATCCCGCTGGTTGCATCCGCGTGCCTTTGCTGGTTTTCATCTGGACGAGTTTGTAACGCATCTGACGTTGAAAATCTGGCCCACCCGATTGCTGGTTGTTGCTAGGGGTAGTCAGTTATCAGCACCACACGCAGCTCTGAAAAAAAGGAAAAATGATGTCGTCTCAAGTTAATGCAGTACCTTTGCCTAAAGCGAAAACATCTTCCTTTTCACCTCCTTCAATGGCAAGCGATGAACATGTTCAACGGGCCATCGTACAGGCTTGTCGACGGATTGCGCCAACATGGCCCTTAGATCGATCGATTGCTGTTAATCCGTTGTGGGGTTTTGTTGAGCAACCTGTCGATCTGGTCTCTGAAAAAATAGCCTATCTTTGTGGTTCGCGTCTGACGATGCCTAGACAATGGTATGTCGCAGAATATCAACGTGGTCAGATTTCAGAGGTCGGATTACGCCAGGCACTAAAACGTCGTGCTATCGATATGTCAGTCGATCGTTGGCTTGAAGCGAGCAAGGTAGATGCAGCAGTGTTGCCGCGTTTGACGTTATTTACTGATGCATTGGATGCGCAACGTGATTTGGTGCATCAGCCATCTTGTCGTGATGTTGTCACGCACGCGATGGGTCAGCACTGCGCATCGTGGTTTGATCAAGGACAAGCAAGGTGGACGTTGACACCGGCGACCTCGTTGTATGCAGCATGGCGCGAAATCGCTTCTTGCGATAATGGTCCCTCGTTACTGACGGGTATTGATGGTATTGCAGATCGTATTGCAGCATTGCCTGATACGCATGAAGAGTTAATGGCCCTCGTTTGTCGGAAACTTAAGCTAAAAGAAGAGGAGTGTGAAGCGTATTTCACCGCGCTGCTATTGAGTGTCAATGGATGGGCTGCTTGGTGCGCCTATCTGGCGTGGCAAGCTCATTTGAATGGCGGTAGCGATAATCATTTGGCACAATTATTGGCTATTCGTCTCGCATGGGAGTGGATCTTGGTCGACACCCCAACCCATGAGTCCGTGGTAGCAGTGTGGCATGCGGAACGTGGTACGAAAGTGAGCGCTGGCGAGGACGTCATTGATTGGGTGTGGCAGGATGCGTTGGAAATTTCTTGGCAAACTCAAGTGCATCAAGGCCTATCGCGCCAGAAAACACCAGTCTCTCAATTCAATCCGGCGGCTGTGGTGCCAATTTCTCGTCCCGCGTTAGAGGCAGTTTTTTGTATTGATGTTCGCTCCGAGCGTATGCGTCGTGCACTGGAAAAAAGTGACCCGTCGATTCGGACGCATGGTTTTGCTGGATTTTTTGGCTTGCCTATTGAGTATTTGCCGTTCGCGGGTCACAAAGCGCGACCACAATTGCCCGGGTTGTTGGCACCTCAGATCAGGGTTGTTTCTGTTGCTAGAAATCTGGAATCCAACAACAGATTGTTTGCTCAGCGCCGTTTCAGGTTAAGCCTTGCTCAAGCATGGGAGCGCGTCAGGACGTCAGCGAGTAGCGGTTTTGGTTTTGTTGAGACGACGGGCTTGAGTTATGGTTGGAAATTATTGAAATCCAGTCTTCAAAGCAGCAAAGAAAAAAATGTCGATGCGGTCGGATTGTCCCATGAGGAACGTGATCAGTTGATTCCAGTGATGCAAGGTGTCAGTCTGGATGAGTCGATCAACCTTGCGGCAAGCGTACTACGTGCGATGTCGATGACGTCAGATTTTGCATCGTTGGTATTGTTGATTGGGCATGGAAGTCAATCAGCCAATAATCCGCATGCGGCGGGATTGGATTGTGGCGCCTGTTGTGGTCAGACGGGAGAGATCAATGCCCGTGTTTTAGCAAACATGCTCAATCGTCTTGATGTGCGCGCGGGGTTGTTTGAGCAGGGTATCAAGGTGCCGGAAGATACGCGCTTTATCGCTGGTTTGCATAATACGACGACGGATGCCATCCACCTTTTTGATGTTAGTAAAAATGTATCCGGCGATACCGCGCTAGTGCAAGCGAAACAGTGGCTCTGCGCTGCCAGTGAGCGTATCCGCGCAGAACGTGCACCAAGTTTAGGGCTGCAAGCGCATCATTCTGAAGCATTGGAAAAGCTATTGGTGCAAAGAGCAGGTGATTGGTCCCAGGTGCGTCCTGAATGGGGGTTGTCAAATAATGCGGGGTTCATTGCGGCGCCGCGTGAGCGGACCCATCACATGAATCTAGAAGGTAGGAGTTTTTTGCATGATTATAACTACGCAGTTGACCCAGATTTTGCGGTACTTGAGCAAATTCTGACCGCGCCGGTGATTGTTGCACATTGGATTAATATGCAATATTTTGCCTCTACGGTAGATAATCGGCGCTGGGGGAGTGGTAACAAGGTCTTGCATAATGTGGTTGGCGGCAATATCGGCGTATTTGAAGGAAATGGCGGTGATTTGCGCATTGGTTTGTCTTTACAATCGTTGCATGATGGCGATGACTGGATTCATTCTCCTTTACGATTGTCTGTATGGGTGGAGGCACCTCCACACGCTGTGTCGGGGATTGTGCAAAGACATGAAAAGCTTCAGCAACTCGTTGACGGGGGCTGGTTGCATCTGTTCTGTATCGAGCCTGACACGAGTAATATCGTCCGATGTGTCCCTCATGAAAACGTAACTTACCATTGGATATTGGAGCAAGAGGCAGCGTGACGGATATGGCCGAGGTACATTCGATTGCATTATTGACCTGTCATGGTAAGAAGTCTGCTTTGTCTGACCCCTTAGCGCAAGCTGGTTATACCGTCTTTACGATCAATCATTTTGATACCGACACACTTGGCACCTTCACTGTTGAAATCCCCAGAGAAGGGACGATGCTTGAAGCGGCACGACGTAAAGCGAAACTCGCCTGTGAGCTTAGTGGGGCGCGTTTTGGTATTGGCAGTGAAGGTAGTTTTGGTGGGGATCCTTGGTTCGGTATAACAGGTTGGGGGCGCGAAGTACTGGTCTGGTACGATGCGGTAGAGGATGTGGAGATCAGTGCTTTTGTTCAGGGTTCGGAGACGAACTTCGCAAGTAAGTGTGTCACTCAACTCAATGACGCAATCAATTTTGCAGAGGCGATTGGTTTTCCGCAGCACGGTGTGATTGTCGGTGATCCCGCGCAAGCTGTTTATGATAAGTCTTGTCTGGATAGAGATTCTTTTGAGGCCAGTGTTGAGCTCGCTCTCGAGTATGGTGAGGTTAATTTGTCTACGGACATGCGTGCGCATCGAAATCCTACCCGGATGAAGATGATAGCCCGATGTGCGCAAGACTTGGCTGCTCGGTTAGTGCTGCATTGTCCACAATGCGCCTCACCTGGCTTTGGCGAACATGCGCCCTTGTCTGGAGCGCTCTGTATTGCATGTCGCCGACCAACAAAGCAGCCACGAGCGGTTCTTTTGAAGTGTGTTCGTTGTTGTTTTACTTCTGAGAAGCCACTTCGTTCCGAAGTGGCTGCACAATATTGCGATTACTGCAATCCTTGATTTGTGGTCTTGTGTTGTGGGATGACGCTTCAATCAAAAACTGGCATGAACACGCGTTCCGTAGACCGAGACCGGGCCGCGATCTTGGTTGTAGGCTGGATTAGTAATGCGCTGATAGTCAAAGGTTAGCGTGATATTTGGTCGTAGTTGACACGCGTAATAGAGTTCAGCAATTTTTTCGGGGGCATAAGTTAACCGCCCATCGCCAATTAATACCCCGAGTCCACCTGCCGCAAAATAGGCGCGCGCGTCACTTGAAATGCGGTTCTCGACAATGGCGACGCCGATGATGTCTTCACGCCTGCGCCACGCATCCCCTTTAATTGAGAGTCCGGCTGCGACAGATTGGTTGATGTCGGTGAACTCGTAAGTCTCTTTGTTGCCGCGATTTGCGCTCAGGCGTACAAAAGCGCCCATGGCTTCAGATAATTCTTGTTCGATGTTGAGAACAGCCCCTGGTCGCGAACTGAATTGACGTATTTGTGAGACATCGGGTGTGGTATTGGTTTGGCGGGCAAGGGTGATGGCATCTGCATAACTTCCCATATTGCCCTGATTGAGCCATGCCAGAAGTTTTATTTTTCCAGGGTAGCCCACCACGGTATGCCTTGCTTCAAATTCGATGTTGGATGAATTGCCGCTAAAATGAATACGTGTGATTTTGCCATTGGGTATGGGGGATAGCTGAAAAAAACCAGCACGTAAGGTCCACCAATCTTGCGTCCATTCGACTGCACCACCCCATGTAAAGCCCCATGCGTCGGCCGCGTAATCATATGTTCCACCATCCAAAACTGACCAATTTAGAAAATCTGCCCGCGGATCGTGCGCGTAGCTATTGGTGTCAAAGATATCCGTCACTGCAAATTTTCCAACAGTGATTGCCAGATTGTTGGCTGTGTTGGTGTTTGCTAATTGATTGGCGCTGGATTCCACCGTTGTTTCTTCCCCGCCAAGGGAGGAGGTTTGGCGGATGAACAAACGGGGAAAACGGAGGTAGGGCAGGTTGGCGCCAACTTTATAAGCGCCTCCATTTGGAAACCCGGCTACGCCAAGCGTGTCATTGAAGCCGTGCCCTTGATCGATTTCAGGGTTAATCCAGATTTCAGCATCTTTCCACAGGCGTCTACCAAGAAAGAGCGTGATATCCGTTGTTTCTTCCATGCGGCCTGAGGGACTTAGACTTTGTTGGCCACGGTAGGGGGAGGTAAAGCTGGCATGTTTTTGTGTGACATTGGTAATTTGACCATGAATTGCCCATTCCTCAGTCAACGTTGTCGCATCATCGACTTTGTTTTCTATTGTCTTTGTCGCATTCGCTGTTGATTCTGAGTTTGGACTGGTGTTCTCGGAAGCGCAGACATACTTGCTTGCCATGAGACTGCTGACTAAACTGAGGCTTACTAAGAGGCTGCTGATTTGGAAGGGCACTGTTTTATTCTGTTTCATGGGTTTGTTTTGGATTCGGTCAATCTACGGTTTTACTCTTCGTATGCTTACTGCGACGCTGGAATATTGACGAACCTTTGTGGTCACATGGCGATTGTCTAGCATCTTATCTTTTACCAGGCATCTGATGACGAATGCCAAGCTGGTCCGCTCTATGCGCTGTCAAGCTAGATTGTTTTTGTTTTTCAGTGTAAATGCATCGGCAGTTTGGATAGTAAGCAGAGTGTTAACCTCTTGTCTTGTTGTCAAAATACAAAAAACTTAGCCTAATCAGCAATCATGAATGTAGCGGTAGCGTAATTATAGGGTGTTTAATCGATTAGAAGGATGCTGGCTTATGCCCAGTAAATGCTAATTCACCAGTAAAGTAAGAAATCCGGTATAATTTAATCAGCTTAGGTACAAAAAACATTGATTAAAATGAACTTTTGTCGATGTTTGAAGTGACTAAGAGATCCACCGATTTTAATGAAGTGTGGGATGAAACGCCGATGCGATTGTGTGCCTTTTCTGACTTTTCTTGGAAAATACATAAAAACCCTCAAAAAGGGCGTAGGCAATGTGTTCAAAGCGTGGCTTTTATATCGACTTGCAATTTATTTTTCATTGCAGCGGATATTCTGGACTACAATCTAGTGTCTGCTAATTTGACAGGCAGAGCACAATGAATGGTTTGTGCTTCCTAAACTCCCTGATCTGCCCGCTAGACGGGCGTTGCAAGTAAGTGCACTTGCAACAAAATTAAATACATAAAAAAAGTGTGGGTGTTAGCCGTTGAGCTTTCCGGTTTAACCCAGTGTATAGCATTAATTAAACCCGTGTAATCTATTACTTGCATGAATACTGCTGAGGCAAAGCGAGTCCTCGAAACAGCCTTGTTATGCGCGCCAGAGCCGCTGACCGTCAACAACATGAAAAAACTGTTTCAGGAGGCTGACGATCAAGGAGATGTGGTCGGCGCTGATACGATCAAAATGTTGTTGGAAGATTTGCGTCGCGATTGGTCGGACAAAGGAATCGAGTTGGTGGGATTGTCCACTGGCTGGCGCTTCCAGAGTCGGCCAGAAATGCGCGCTTACATCGATAGACTGAATCCTGAAAAGCCGCCGAAATATTCGCGAGCGACACTGGAGACGCTAGCTATTATTGCTTATCGTCAGCCAGTCACGCGTGGCGACATTGAGGAGATACGTGGTGTTACTGTCTCGACGCAGATGGTAAAGACATTGGAGGAGCGAGGTTGGATTGAGACGATTGGTCATCGCGATGTGCCTGGGCGTCCTGCTCTTTTTGCTACTACCAAGCAATTTTTGAGTGATATGGGTCTGGCTTCGCTTGATCAACTGCCCCCATTGCAGCAGGTGCGTAAGGATGATGAGCAGGAGTTGGCTTCTGTTCCTGACCTTGATGCCCAATTGGCGGGATTTGGCACCGAAGAGCCTAATTTTGCTGGGATGGTCTCGGTTGCTGTCGAGCTGAGTGAGGATTTGGTTGTTGATGCGCCTAAAGATGTTCCGGTCGCAGATATCCTTGTTGAAACAGATGGAGAAGGGGAGAGTCTCCCCCTAGAAGCAGTCGTAAAACTGGATGTTGTTGATACGACATTCCCAGAGAATGAAAATTTAAGTGATCAGGCTGCCGATGTGTTGGTGCCAGATAGTGAACTGGATGCTGAGCAGCAGCCGCAAATAGAATCAAATGAATTGAAGAATGAATCCCATGAATCCTGAAGATGCAATAGTTGATAAGAATACTGGTGGCGATGCGACTGCCTCTGGTGCTGAAGATGGTAAGCCAAGTGGTCGTGTGCCACGTGGCGTGCGTGGGCCGCGCAATATGCGCCGCTCCCCACGACCGAGGGCAGAAGTGACTGAGCAGGTTCTCGCATCAGAAGCTGGTGATGTTGTTGGAAATCCATCTTCTGACGGTGCGCGCCCAGAGCGCGCGCCACGTGGTGCAAATCCGAGTCGCACTCGCAAGCCTCGCGTTGATGGTGAGCAAGCTACGCCACGTGCCGAGCGTGCTGAGCGCACTCCTCGCGGTGAGCGAGCGCCGCGCGTTGAAGGTGCTGAACGGACTGAGCGGACTGAGCGTAGCCCACGTCCTCCGCGTGAAGGTGTTCAGGCTGGTCGCGGACCAAATCGTAGTAATGGTAAGCGTTCCTCGCAAGCCAATGTAAATCGTCGTGATACCAATAATCCCGATGACGTATTCTCATTCGTTACTTCGGATGCTTATGATGCCAGTTTTGCGGATGCGGATGATGCTAAAGGTCGTGGTCGCAATGCAAAACCAGTGCGTCGTGATCTGACGGCAGACGACGATGCGCCAAAGTTGCACAAAGTGTTGGCTGAGGCTGGTTTGGGCTCACGTCGTGACATGGAAGATTTGATTGTTGCCGGTCGCGTGTCTGTGAATGGCGAGCCAGCGCACATCGGGCAGCGCATTCTGCCTACAGATCAGGTGCGCATCAATGGCAAGCCGATTGTGCGCAAAATCAGTAAAAAACCACCTCGCGTCCTGATTTATCATAAGCCCGCTGGTGAAATCGTCAGTACCAGTGACCCTGAGGGTCGTACCTCGGTATTTGATAGCTTGCCCACCATGAAATTAGGCAAATGGCTGGCGGTTGGGCGTCTCGACTATAACACTGAAGGTTTGTTGATGTTTACGACCTCCGGTGATTTGGCTAATCGCCTGATGCATCCGCGTTATGGTATCGAGCGTGAATATGCTGTCCGTACACTTGGCGAACTGGAAGAAGGTATGCGTCAGCGCTTGTTGGCCGGCGTGGAGTTGGAAGATGGTCTGGCGCAATTCTCGAAAATCTCCGATGGCGGTGGTGAAGGTGTGAATAAGTGGTATCGCGTGATTATTGGCGAAGGCCGTAATCGCGAAGTGCGTCGTATGTTTGAGGCGGTTGGACTGACTGTGTCGCGTCTGATTCGTACGCGTTACGGCGCAATGACCTTGCCAGCGAACTTGAAGCGCGGCCGTTGGGAAGAGTTGGAGGAGGATGCGGTTCGCAGCCTGCTGAAATTAAGTGGCCTGGAAAAAGTTGCTGGCGACAAGCCTGCCACTAAAGGTGGTAAGCCATTCGGTAATAAAGCTGCGGCAACCACTCCGTATGCGCAAAAGCAGCCGACATTCCCGATGTCCAGTGGACGTGGTGAGTCTCGTGGTGAGTTTGGTGCTGGCCGAGGCGGCAACGCGAATGGTAATAAGTCGAGCGGTTATGCTGGTGGTGCAAGTAATAATGGCGGCAATGCTGCAAAGAAGCGCCCTCGCCAACCGGATCCGTTGCAAACCGCACTAGGGTTCCCTGACGCTGGTCAGCAGCGCCGCGGTCCGACTGCTCGCGGGAGTGGGCAGGCTATCGGGCAAGGTATTGCTGCTCGCCGCCGTTCTCGTGGTGCTTGATCTGACTGCTTGGATGTGGTTGTTTTGCCCTGTTTTTGATTGCGACAGGGTAGAAAATCGTTTATAATCTGGTAGTTAGTAGTTTATGCCTGATGAATTTAAAATCTGGGCGCAAATAAAAGATGGGCTTAGCCCATTTTTTTTTGGTTTTACCGTTTGCGCGCATGAAATATCAATTTTGTCTCGGTTTGTGTTGATCGGAGAATAGTTTGGTTTTGTTGGATTTGATAGAGAAAACCGTCAATGGTACCGGATATGATCTGGTTGATTTTGAGCAGGCCGAACGTGGTTTGTTTAGGGTCTATATCGACTTTTTGCCAGATGGCCTTGAGAAAGGCAATATCGCTGTTGAGGATTGCGAGAAGGTTAGTCATCAGTTATCACATGTGCTGACGGTAGAGAATGTTAATTACGAACGTCTCGAAGTTTCCTCGCCGGGTCTTGATCGGCCTCTGAAGAAAGTGTCGGATTATGCGCGTTTTGTTGGTTGCGAAGTGACCGTGAAATTGCGTATGTCGATGCCAGGGACACCAAACCGTAAAACGTTTACCGGTGTTGTGCACGAGCCTGAAGGTGAAAATCTGAAGCTGGAATTTGAAGTAAAAGATGGGTCGGCCATGCTGGAGTTTACGCTCGCCGATGTGGATAAGGCACGTCTGGTGCCACAAGTGGATTTTAGGAGTCGCAAAGCATGAGTCGTGATTTGTTGTTATTGGTGGATGTGCTGGCACGCGAAAAAAACGTCGATGAAGAAGTGGTCTTCGGTGCGCTGGAACATGCTTTGGCGCAAGCGACAAAAAAACGCTTCCCAGGTGAAGTAGATATCCGCGTAGAAATTGATCGTGATACTGGTGAGTTCCGCTCTTTCCGTCGTTGGCATGTTGTGCCTGATGAGGCCGGTTTGCAATTGCCAGATCAAGAAATTCTGCATTTTGAAGCGGTAGAAGATGATCCGGAAATTCAGATCGATGATTACATCGAAGAAGAAATTGAATCCGTTGATTTTGGTCGCCGTTTTGCGCAGGATACAAAGCAGGTTGTATTGCAGCGTATTCGTGATGCGGAACGTGAGCAGATTCTGGCTGACTTCCTTGAGCGTGGCGATTCACTGGTAACAGGCACGATCAAACGTATGGAACGCGGTGATGCGGTCGTTGAATCCGGTAAGATCGAGGCACGTTTGCCACGCGACCAGATGATTCCAAAAGAAAACTTGCGTGTTGGTGACCGTGTTCGTGCTTACATTTTGCGTATTGATCGCAATGCACGTGGCCCACAAGTGATCTTGTCCCGCACAGCACCAGAATTCATTATGAAATTGTTTGAGCTGGAAGTGCCAGAAATCGAACAAGGTACACTGGTCATCAAATCCGCAGCGCGTGATGCTGGTGTCCGTGCGAAAATCGCAGTTCATACTAGCGACAAGCGCATTGATCCTATCGGTACTTGCGTCGGTATGCGTGGTTCACGCGTCCAAGCAGTCACTGGTGAGCTCGGCGGCGAACGTGTTGACATCGTTCTTTGGTCTGAAGATCCTGCGCAGTTCGTTATCGGCGCTTTGGCTCCAGCTAATGTTTCTTCCATCATGGTTGATGAAGAAAAGCATGGTATGGACGTTGTTGTTGATGAAGAAAACTTGGCGATCGCGATTGGCCGTAGCGGACAGAACGTTCGTCTGGCAGCAGAATTGACTGGCTGGCAAATCAACATCATGACAGCAGAAGAATCTGCGAACAAAGCGGAGCAGGAAACTGCTGGTATTCGCGCTTTGTTTATGGAAAAACTCGACGTTGATCAGGAAGTTGCTGAAATTCTGGTTGATGAAGGTTTCTCTAGTCTCGAAGAAATTGCTTATGTGCCTATCAGCGAAATGCTTGAAATCGAAGCGTTCGATGAAGATACAGTAACAGAGTTGCGTAACCGTGCACGCGACGCGCTTTTGACGGAGGCGATTGCTTCTGAAGAAGGTTTAGAAGGCATGGATGATAATTTGTTGAACCTCGAAGGTATGACCCGCGTTACCGCCGGTAAACTGGGCTTGGCTGGTATTAAAACACTGGCAGCTTTCGCTGGTCTGGCTTACGACGAATTTGGCGCGATTTTGGCATTGTCTGCCGACCGTTCACGCCATTTGATTAAAGAAGCATTTGAAGATGTGACCGATGATGAGATGAAACTCATCGACGCTAAATATGATGATCAGGCCAAGGCTTTGTTAGCTACCGCCTGGAAACTCGTAGAAGCTAAGTAATTCACGGGTTTCAAATTCATAACGTGCACATAGAAAAAGAGGACTGAATGGCGAGTAACAACGTTGCCCAATTTGCCACCGAGCTGAAAATGTCAGCGGATTTGTTGCTCACGCAATTGCGTGCAGCAGGAGTCGATAAAAATTCGACCTCAGATTCATTGACAAAAGAAGACAAGGATAGACTGCTGGAACACCTGCGTCGTTCCCATGGATCTGCTGTTGACAATGAAAAAAAGAAAATCACGCTGACTCGTAAAGAGACGACGGAAATCAAACAGGCCGATGCTACGGGCAAATCTCGCACCATTCAGGTCGAAGTTCGTAAGAAACGTACTTTCGTGAAACGTGATGAAGTCGTTGCTGATGATGCTGCAGCTCGTACATCGGTTGCAGAATCAGAAGAAGTTGAAGTCAACGAGGAAGAAGCGCGCCGTGAGGCAGAGCTGATCGCTCGTCAAGAAGCAGAATTACGCGAAAAACAAGAGCGCCTTGCTAAACTGGAAGCTGAAAAAGAAGCCCAGGCAAAAGCAATGCGTGAAGCGGCTGAAGCTGAGGCGGTCAAAGCCGAAGCAGAGCGCTTGAAAGCGGAACAAGCTGCAGCAGCCGCTGCTGCAGCAAAAACTGTAGAAGTAAAACCTTCTCAGTCAGATGAAGAGAAGAAACGTTTGGACGCAGAAGAAGCAAAGAAAAAAGTCGCCTTAGATGCAAAAGAGGCAGCAGACCGCGCAGCGGCAACTGAGAAGGCAAGAAAAGCAGTTGCAGATGAAGTTGCACAGATTAAAGAAATGATGAATGCGGCGCGTAGGCCAGCAAAAGCACCGGCACCTGTTGCCCCTGCGCCAGCTGCGCCAAAAGTGGCTGAAGGCACCTTGCATAAACCTGCTGATAAAAAAGCTGGTGATAAGAAGCCTGCGCCTGCTGCATCAACTGACAAAAAAGATGAGAAGAAACCAGCGACCGCTGACAAAAAAGCGATCAAGTCTGCGAATGTCTCTTCCACATGGTCAGATGACTCTAAAAAGCGTAGCGGTGGTTTGAAAACCCGCGGCGATACGTCTGGTGGTCGAGATGGTTGGAAGGGCGGTCCTAAAGGTCGTCGTAATAACCATCATGATGACCGCGAATCCAACTTCCAGGTGCCAGTTGAGGCTATCGTGAAGGATGTATTCGTTCCTGAAACACTCACTGTCGCTGAGTTGGCGCACAAAATGTCAGTGAAAGCATCGGAAGTGATTAAGCATTTGATGAAGTTAGGTCAGATGTGCACGATCAATCAGGTGTTGGATCAGGAAACTGCCATGATTCTGGTCGAAGAGATGGGGCATAAAGCGTTTGCCGCAAAACTCGATGATCCAGAAGCTGCATTGACTGACGTTGCTGAGCACGCTGAATACGAAACTTTCCCACGTGCACCGGTAGTAACGGTTATGGGACACGTTGATCACGGTAAAACATCGTTACTCGATTATATTCGTCGTGCCAAAGTGGCCTCTGGCGAAGCTGGTGGTATTACACAGCATATCGGTGCCTATCACGTAGAAACACCACGCGGTATGATTACCTTCCTCGATACACCAGGTCACGAAGCCTTTACGGCAATGCGTGCGCGTGGTGCGAAGGCGACGGATATAGTTATTCTGGTAGTGGCAGCTGACGACGGCGTGATGCCGCAAACCAAAGAGGCGATTGCTCATGCGAAAGCCGCTGGCGTGCCACTGGTTGTTGCGATCAATAAGATCGATAAACCAGGTGGTAATGCTGATCGCGTTACGCAAGAATTGATCGCTGAAAGCGTCGTTCCTGAAGAATACGGTGGTGATTCTCCATTCGTACAAGTATCTGCAAAAACTGGTCAGGGTATTGACTCCTTGCTGGAAAACGTTTTGTTGCAAGCCGAAGTTCTGGAATTGCGCGCACCAAAAGATGCACCAGCTAAAGGCCTCGTTGTTGAAGCGCGTCTGGATAAAGGTCGTGGTACTGTAGCAACGATACTGGTTCAGTCCGGTACGTTGAAGCGTGGTGACGTTGTACTGGCTGGTTCTTCCTATGGTCGTGTTCGTGCGATGCTCGATGAGAACGGTCAGAATATTGCCCAGGCTGGTCCATCGATTCCAGTTGAAATTCAAGGTTTGACTGAAGTGCCAGCAGCTGGCGAAGAAGTGATGGTCATGGTTGATGAGCGTAAGGCACGTGAAATCGCTCTGTTCCGTCAAGGTAAATTCCGTGACGTGAAATTGGCGAAACAGCAGGCTGCTAAACTTGAAAACATGTTTGAAAACATGGGTGAAGGCGAAGTTAAAAATCTGCCTATTATCGTCAAGACCGACGTTCAGGGTTCACAAGAAGCATTGGTTCAATCCTTGCAGAAACTGTCCAACAGCGAAGTCCGCGTACAAGTTGTTCACGCAGCGGTTGGTGGTATTTCTGAAAATGACGTCAACCTGGCGGTTGCTTCTAAAGCAGTTATTATCGGCTTTAACACACGTGCAGATGCATCTGCACGTAAGTTGGCTGAGTCTAACGGCGTGGATATTCGCTACTACAACATCATTTACGATGCAGTAGATGAAGTTAAAGCGGCTCTGTCAGGCATGTTGGCACCAGAAAAGCGCGAACAGATCATTGGTATGGTCGAAGTTCGTCAGGTATTCTTGGTCAGTAAAGTGGGCGCGATTGCCGGCTGTCTGGTTACCGACGGTACAGTCAAGCGTACATCTTCTGTTCGTTTGCTGCGTAACAACGTGGTGACGTGGACAGGTGAACTGGATTCTCTGAAGCGTTACAAAGACGACGCCAAAGAAGTGAAAGCCGGTATGGAATGCGGCCTGTCACTGAAGGGCTACAACGATATCCAAGTGGGCGATTCGCTCGAAATATTTGAAGTTCAAGAGATAGCACGTACGCTCTAATCACTTCAACCCCGGACTTGTTCCGGGGTTCTGCTTTATGGCAATGATGAAGGCGTTGAAAAGAATTTATGGCAAAACATAGTAAAAATATTCCTGGTCGTGGTTTGCGTGTTGCAGATCAGATTCAGAAGGATGTCGCAGAGATTATCTGGTCCGAATTAAAGGATCCGCGCGTTGGTATGATTACGTTGACTGAAGTGCAGTTAACGCCGGATTACGCCCATGCTAAGATTTACTTTACAACATTGGTCGATGATCCTGTCGCTGTCAAAGCAACGAATGACGCCCTGACCAAGGCAGCAGGCTTTTTGCGTGCTCAGCTTGGATTGCGCTTGCGTATTCACACATTGCCGCAATTACACTTCATTCACGATATGTCGACGATTCGTGGTATTGCGATGTCCAAGCTGATCGATGAAGCGAATGCGACACGCGCCAAAGATGATGCTGATGGGTCCGCTGATAAAAGTGCCAACAAAAGTGCCGACACCGGCGGTGACGCCTGATACTGTTTTCTGGCCAGTCGCAAGATTGGCATGACTAATGACTACCCAGATAAAAAAACGTCCCCGTGTACCTGTACACGGTGTGTTGCTATTGGATAAGCCAGTTGGATTTTCCAGTAATGATGCACTGATTAAAGCGAAGCGCTTTTTAAATGCGTTAAAAGCGGGTCATACCGGCACGCTGGATCCCTTTGCGACTGGATTGCTTCCTCTGTGTTTTGGCGAGGCAACAAAGTTTTCTCAGGATCTGCTAGAAGCTGATAAGACTTATGTCACGGTGGTTCATCTCGGTGTGACTACGACCACGGGAGATACCGAAGGTGATGTTTTGGTGCAAACACCCGTTGATGTCAGTGTGTCGCAGATTGAAACTGTTTTAAAACAATTTACTGGACCGATTCAGCAAGTGCCGCCAATGTATTCGGCGCTTAAGCGGGACGGTAAGCCGTTGTACGAATATGCGCGTGCCGGAGTGACGCTCGAGCGTGATGCGCGGGACGTCGTTATTTATGAGTTGGAACTGCTCGCCTATGAGGCGCCATTCCTGACGTTGCGTGTCAAATGCAGTAAAGGTACCTATGTGCGTGTGCTTGGCGAGGATATTGGTGCTGCACTTGGTTGTGGTGCGCACTTAAAAGAGTTGCGCCGGATTCAGGTCGGGCATCTGGTGTTGGAAAAGTCGATCACCTTAACGTCATTGGAGGAATTGTCAGAGGAAGAGCGTCTGGCCTTGCTTGATCCAGTCGATGCGTTGTTGTCGAGCTTTCCTGTTCTGCGCCTCAATGATGTCCTGGCGACGCGCTTTTTGCATGGTCAGCGTCTCGCGATTGGTAAGGAGGAGGGTATTGTTTTGCCTGCTGAAATTGGTCGCGTCCGCGTGTACCGTGAGTCTGACGGACAATTACTTGGTTCCGCGCAATTACAAGAATTCCAGATACTAGCGCCAGAGCGTCTGATTAATACTCAAGTGTAGTTATTCTTGTCATCTGGCTCAGAGCGGTATCGTCATAAATGCCGCATGCGGCGCTGTCACGCTTTGCCGTTGTTTTTTGAATTAAATTAATTACACTGGGTGATGCATGTGCCATGCCTAGTGGTCTTTTTACTCCGCTGACCTGATCTCGCTTTATTTGTATGGCAAGAAGATTGGCGGTGATTTTTAATGATCTGACTGACAATAATTTGTTGTGTCATCGCTTTGTAGTAACTCCTTGAAATAATAGGGCTTACGCAAAACTGCCCTGGTGATACTTTATTCTTCCGGACGTGCCTTATGTACGGCCTATGTTGCTAAGTCTTACTAGGACTGATTTTTTTGCAAAAGTATCAAGTTGCCGGTTTGTACAAGCGTTGTCATAAAAGCTTGCTGTGACGCTAATTCGCCGTTGTTTTCTGCTTTTGCGTTGCAACATGTTATAATCTCAGGCTATCCGATTTACCCCAAACGAACGTTATCATGTCCACTACAAAACGCGCTATTCGCAACATCGCCATTATCGCTCACGTCGATCACGGCAAAACCACCTTGGTTGATCAATTATTGCGTCAATCCGGCACTTTCCGTGACAACCAACAGGTTGATTCCCGCGTGATGGATTCCAACGATATTGAAAAAGAACGCGGTATTACCATTCTTTCTAAAAACTGTGCAGTTGAATACAAAGGCACACACATCAATATCGTTGATACCCCAGGCCATGCCGACTTCGGTGGCGAGGTAGAGCGCGTATTGTCCATGGTTGATAGCGTTTTGTTGCTGGTTGATGCGCAAGAAGGCCCAATGCCACAAACACGTTTTGTGACACGTAAAGCATTGGCGCTTGGCCTCAAGCCTATCGTTGTTGTAAATAAAATTGACCGTGAAAATGCTGATCCACAGAAAGCAGTTAACGCGACATTTGAATTGTTCGACAAACTCGGCGCAACCGATGAACAATTAGATTTTCCTATTATTTACGCATCTGGCTTCAAAGGCTACGCAGGTCTGGAAGACACAGTGCGCGACGGTACAATGGAGCCGCTGTTTGATGCGATTCTGAAGCACGTTCCTGCGCGTGAAGATGACCCAGACGGTCCTTTGCAATTGCAAATTACTTCCCTGGAATACTCCTCTTACGTTGGTAAGATCGGTGTTGGCCGTATCCTGCGTGGTCGTGTAAAAGCCTTGCAAGACGTCGTATGGATGAATGGTCCGGATGACAAGCCAACGCGAGCACGTATTAATCAAGTATTGACGTTCAAAGGTCTGGATCGCGTCCAAGTTGATGAAGCATTGGCTGGTGATATTGTATTGATCAATGGTATTGAAGAAATCAGTATCGGTACAACGATCTGTGCGCCAGATGCGCCAGAAGGTTTGCCGATGTTGAAAGTGGATGAGCCAACATTGACCATGAACTTCATGGTTAACAGCTCCCCATTGGCTGGTCGCGAAGGTAAATTCGTTACGACACGTCAAATCCGTGACCGCCTCGAACGCGAATTAAAATCCAATATGGCATTGCGTGTTGTTCAGGCTGAAGGTGATGACTCCACATACGAAGTTTCTGGTCGTGGTGAGTTGCATCTGACAATTCTGATCGAAAACATGCGTCGCGAAGGTTTCGAATTGGCAGTTTCCCGTCCACGCGTTGTATTCAAAATGGTTGACGGTGTACGTCATGAGCCATACGAAAACTTGACCGTTGACGTTGAAGAAGCGAACCAAGGCGGTGTGATGGAAGAGTTGGGTCGTCGTCGTGGTGATCTGCAAAACATGGAACCGGATGGTAAAGGCCGTGTTCGTCTGGAATACCGTATTCCAGCGCGTGGCCTGATTGGCTTCCAAGGCGAATTCATGACATTGACACGCGGTACTGGCTTGATGAGTCACGTGTTTGATGAATACGCACCAGTGGATAATACACGTGGTGAAATGGCTGGCCGTCGTAACGGCGTGTTGATTTCTCAGGATGATGGCGCGGCGGTTGCTTACGCTATCTGGAAACTGCAAGATCGTGGCCGTATGTTCGTGGTTCATAACGACCCAGTGTATGAAGGCATGATTATCGGTATCCATTCCCGTGATAATGACTTGGTTGTGAACCCGATCAAAGGTAAGCAATTAACTAACGTTCGTTCTTCTGGTACAGATGAAGCGGTACGTTTGGTACCACCAATTCAGATGTCTCTGGAATACGCTGTTGAATTCATTGAAGATGACGAATTGGTAGAAATTACACCGAAGAGTATTCGTCTGCGCAAACGTTATTTGAAAGAGCACGAGCGTAAGAAAGCATCCCGCGAAGCATAATAGCTCGCTTTAACATGCGCTACGGCGCATGGAGATCAACCCGTTTCGCTCTTACCTTTGGTGAGGCCAAACGGGTTTTTTATTTGCCTGCCTGTTTTCTGCTGTTGGTCACCGATGTCAGAAAACTCAGCTCAAAAAATCACGACGGAAAAGCTATGTCAAAAATAATTAGTCATCGTCATGCTGTGATCCTGATGATGTGTGCCGCTAGTTTGTGGAGTATCGCTGGTGTTTTCACTCGTCATTTAGAGGTAGTGCGAGGTGTTGAGGTTACATTTTGGCGTAGTTTTTTTGCTGCAGTTTTTGTTGCCGTCGCAATGTTTCGTCAGTATGGTCGAGGTGTTGTTGCACGTTTGAAGATGTCTGGCAAACTCGGATTTATTTCCGGCTGTATGTGGGCAATGATGTATAGCTGCTTCATGATTGCCATCACGATGACGACTGTCGCTAACACGTCAATTATGGAGAGCCTTGCGCCTCTTTTTACTGCGTTTCTGGCGTGGTTGGTACTGCGTGAAAAAATCCCTGTGCGTACTTGGTGGGCAATCGTTGCTGCTGTCGCAGGAATGGCATGGATGTTTGTTGGTAGCTTATCCGAGATTGATCATCGGGGGATGTTGGGGATGCTTATTGGGCTAGGTGTTCCACTTGCTTCTTCGGTTAATATGATCACGATGAAAAAAGGTGGACATACCGTCGATTTGATTCCTGCTGTGTTTATGGGAGGTTCGATTTCTGCACTGGTGATGTTGCCGATGGTATTTCCCTTTCAGGCATCTCTCCATGACATCCTGATTCTGGCTATCTTGGGATTCTTTCAGTTAGGGTTTCCTTGTATGCTGATGGTGCGTGCTTCGGCAAGTTTGAGCGCGCCAGAAATTGCCCTGTTATCTTTGTTGGAAGTGTTGCTCGCCCCGATCTGGGCCTGGCTGGGAGCCGGAGAGGTGCCAGCGCAGGCGACGATGGTGGGTGGAGCAGTAGTGTTAGTCTCACTGGTATGTAATGAGATTTTCGCTGAGGAGGCGTAATTTTTTTCGCGACCTAATTAACGGTTCGCCAGCAAGATGCTGCAAGCAAGGGGTTGCTATTAAAACCGAGACATAGCGCATGATTGCTCTGAAAAATCTGAAATGGGGGAGATGTAGGTACAATATTGCGTAAGGTACGGCTGGTTCTTTCGAAGATGTTTTCGACATAGGCAAAGCCTGCGTCTTGCATATGTTTGGCCCATATCTCTTTGCGCTCGTGTCGTTCCACGCGGTCCGATCCATTCGCCGTCACGATATTAATAATCTCTCTACCAAAGAAATCATTTTCTAAAATTGCCCTCTCTTTTAAGTGACGTGGGAACAGGTATTCAAATGCATTGAAAATATGCATGTAGTGTTGAAATGCCTCGTAGCAACGCTCTTCAAAGGAAGCGAGATTGTGGTTGGAGTCGGGTTCCACCATGGTTAATAATTGCGGTTCTAGCCCTCTCAGTTGCAGAAGTAACGAAGCGCGCGACTGCTGACTGTTTTTAATGGCGTCACCGGACGGTGTGTGGTGCAGAGCCAATGCTGCATTGATGACGAGAAATTCGCCAGGAACTCGCTCAATGTCAGCAAATGACATTTGTTCTGCTTTACCGACAAGCGGTGTGAATGAAAATTCGATTCCTACCTCTTTTGCTTCATTGATTAATTTGTTGCGCACTTCATTTAATGTTGATTCGGTGCCGGGAATATCGATGCCGGTGATGTGAATTTTTTTGGGATAAAAGCTTGTTCCCTGAAGGAGTGCAAAAAGTGCAGACCATTGGTTGCCGAAACCGATGCCGATATCAATGATGTGCAGCCTGTTCGTGTTCGAGGCTTTGGCAAGAATTGCCAGATTGATGGCATTGTAGGCAAAGCGAATAAACGGTGTATGTTTCACCAGTACATCATAGGCTTTAATCATGGCGATCGGATTCGTTTCGTCACTGTATAGATTGCCTAAAAACTCCGCTTGTGAATAGCAGCGTCGTTGAATGCCATTCATTAAAATTCTGCTCAGTCTATGCAATGGCGCGCCACTTGGATCGGTGAGTGCGAGAACCTCGCTGGCTTTGTGATATGCATCTTCTTTTTTTTCTGTATGAAAAAGATTTGCGCTTTCGAGTACTTTGGCTAAGATGATTTCACTTCTCAATTGTTCTGTTTGAGATTGTGCAACGTTTTTGGCATCCTGATTGACAAGAAAATTGTTTTTATGTTCTTTGGTAATCGTTGTGTGGGTAAGCATAATTCCTTCTTCCTTAATTATTCCGTTGTTAAAGGCGATGCGTAATCCCGTGTTTCAGTGAACAATCATTTCAAGTAATCTGCTTAGATGGTTGGGGATTAAGCCGAAAAATTATAGAAGGAATAGTTGCCATAAGCCAAAAAGTAACAAAGAGTTGCTTAAAGTTTCATTTTGTCATAGGTTTCGTAACAACAAATCCGTAACGAATTATGTTGATCCGCGTCAGAGGGGGGGGGCTTGTTTGCTTGGGGTGAAATAGTTTGCGCTACATTAAATCTTGTTCCGAAAAATTTGTAAAAAACAATGTCCAGATTTAAGATCGCGAACATTTTATTTTTCGATTGCTCCATTATGTTAAAAGCGCCAGAACTTCTCTTGCCAGCCGGCTCCCTCGAAAAAATGCATGCTGCGTTCGACTTCGGTGCGGATGCGGTCTATGCAGGTCAACCGCGTTATAGCTTGCGCGCACGTAACAATGAATTCTCAACGCTCGATGTATTGCAGCAGGGTATTGACGGGGCTCATGCTCGCGGGAAATTGTTTTTTGTTGCCAGCAATATTTTTCCGCACAATTCCAAGCTCAAAACCTACTTGCGGGATATGGAGCCAGTTATTGCCATGAAACCAGATGCGCTGATTATGGCCGATCCAGGATTAATCATGATGGTGCGTGAGAAGTGGCCAGAGGTGCCAGTGCATTTATCAGTGCAGGCAAATGCCGTGAATTGGGCAGACGTTAAATTCTGGAAAAAGATGGGGTTGACTCGCGTGATTCTTTCTCGTGAATTGTCACTCGATGAAATCGAAGAAATTCGCCAGGAATGTCCAGATATGGAATTGGAAGTATTTGTGCACGGCGCTTTGTGTATTGCGTATTCGGGGCGTTGTTTATTGTCGGGGTATTTTAATCATCGCGATCCGAATCAAGGCACTTGCACCAACTCTTGTCGCTGGGATTACAAAGTGGAAAATGCAGCTGAAAACGAGACCGGTGACTTGGCGCGTATTCCAGTTGAGACGATTGAGTTTAATTATCAGAAAGCGTTAGAAGAGGCGAATCAGTCGTTTTCAGCGATGGGTGATATGCCCCGACATCCTCTAGCAGATCGCCCATATCTGATCGAGGAATCGACCAAGCCAGGGCAGTTGATGCCGATTCTGGAGGATGAGCATGGAACGTACATCATGAATTCTAAGGATTTACGTGCTGTTGAACACGTCGAGCGGTTGGCTAAAATTGGAATTGATTCCTTAAAAGTCGAAGGGCGTACTAAGTCCCTGTATTACGTTGCTCGTACAGCGCAAGTATATCGTCGAGCCATTGATGATGCGGTTGCGGGACGTCCATTTGATCCGCAATTGTTGGGGGAATTAAATGGTCTTGCCAATCGTGGCTATACAGACGGGTTTTATCAACGTCATCATACACAAGACCATCAGAATTATATGGAAGGCGTATCGCAAGCGCATCGCAGTCAGTACGTAGGCCAGGTCATTAACGTGGCTGAAGGTTGGGCAGAGGTTGAAGTGAAAAACCGTTTTGCTGTTGGCGACCAAATTGAAATTATTTCCCCAGTCGGCAACGAAATTGTCACCTTGTCTGAAATGAAAAACACCGATAACCAATCTATCAATATTATCGGTGGCGCTGGTCATAAAGTGCGAATTCCGCTCGCTGCAAAATACGAGAAAGCACTTATTGCTAAAATGCTCTAAGATTGTTGAACAATTTCATCCTCTGGCGACGTCGGAGGAGAGGTTTCATCTGTACTTTTCTATTTTCTTCACCGCCTTCTGATTTCAGTGACATATCAGATTGCTTGTAACTAAGCGCGAGGGATTTTTCTTTGTCAGATTTTTTGCTGACTTGCTGCGTCATCGTAGGCTTTTATGCCTTAATGAGTACAGTTACTTACATTCTCTATCTGACCGATAAGCACGCCGCCCGACATCATCTGCGGCGCATTCCAGAGCGCCGTTTGTTACTCGTTAGTCTGGTTGGTGGTTGGCCGGGAGCGATGCTGGCCCATCGTTATGTGCGCCACAAGTCAGTTAAGCTAAGTTATTTACGCTTATTTTGGTTGATGGGCTTTTTGCATCTTTGCATTCTCTTACTTTTGGGCGTCCTCTGGCATTTTATCGTTAGTGGTGACTATCTACAGAGGTAGGTTTTCCCCGAATCTTCATTCCCCCTTAGCTCCATTGATCAAGTAAATGCCGTTAGTAAACGTCGTCTCAGGGGCGTGTTAAAGTCGCACATTGCTATTGGTAATGGTATAACGCCATCAATCATCGCATCAACATGCGCCACGACACTTTATCTATCGTGTGGATGATTGTCATTCTTGTGTTTCGTTGTTATTGTTCATCGCTGTTAACGCTTTAATTGCTGCGCTTCAGGAGCTACTATGCCTTTCGTAAATCAATGGATGCTATGGGCGCTGCTATCAGCAGTTTTTGCAGCAATGACCGCTATTTTTGCAAAAATTGGGATCCGTGGTGTTGATTCGGATCTGGCAACCTTGCTCAGAACGGCGATCATTATGATCGTGCTAGTGTGTTTTGTTGTGATGACAGGAAAGTGGCAGAATCCATTAGAACTTTCTGGTAAAACATGGTTTTTTTTAGCTCTGTCAGGCATTGCGACAGGTGTCTCATGGGTTTGCTACTTTCGCGCTTTACAAGCGGGTCCGGCATCGCAGGTGGCGCCGATTGATAAGTTAAGCCTTGTTCTAGTGGCAGTATTTGCATTTGCTTTTTTGGGGGAGCGTCCTAGTTTGCGTGAGTGGACCGGTATTTCCATGGTGGCAGGTGGCGTCTTGTTGCTCGCGTTCAAGCGCTAACATCGTGTTCTGAGTGTTTCGCGTGTTTCATCAGACCATTTCTGGGATAATGAGTGCTTGCATATCTGGATCACATTACGTGCAATGTGGCAGTATTTCAGGAAAAAATATATGAATTGGGTTTATCTTGGTCTGGCAATTATTTGTGAAGTCATTGCAACTTCTGCATTAAAAGCGTCAGTGGGCTTTACCCGGTTATTGCCGACAGTCATTCTGGCAATCGGGTACACTGCTGCTTTCTATTTCCTATCACTGACGTTGCGCAGTATCCCCGTTGGTATTGCGTATGCGGTCTGGTCTGGTGTTGGCGTTGTGCTGATCTCTTTAGTCGCGTGGATGTTGTATGGGCAGGAGCTTGACCTTCCAGCGATGCTGGGGATGGGAATGATTGTGGCTGGCGTGATTGTACTCAATTTGTTTTCAAAAACGGTTAGTCATTAATGTGACGATCAGGACACCGTTGCCACCATATTTTCCCCAACAAGCTCTCAATCATTCCTGACTCACCGGGCATAGACATGTTGCGTTGAGTAACAGGAGGGTGTTGTGACGTATTTAGAACTCTGAAGCGATAATGAAAACCGTCGATAAATTAAAATTATTTCCCTTGGCTCGCATCATGACGCTAACATTGTTTTCCTGGGCGGCATTGTCAGGCTTGGTGCGAGGAATTTCTACTAATACGCTGAGTGAAATTCTGATCGGAATTTCGTTTGTCTTTTGGTGTATCGAGTCATTTTTAAAGCCAATAGTGTTTGCCAAACCGACACCTGAATTTATCGAACGTAAAATGCAGGCGACCGTAGGTTCAGCTGCGTTGCATCGTTTTTTGACCGTGAGTGCGATTGTTTGTCTGGCAGGTGGTTATGTGGCACGCTATTTGATCGAACGTTAAACGTTATTCTTGAGCTTGATACGATGTTCAAGCTGCTTTTACTGATGCATTTTATTTTGACTGATATTTTTTAGATTGTTCTATGCCATTGCTTTCTGATTTGTCTCCGTATCACTTCCCTTTGCTGTACGCAGCTGCGTTATATCAGGCTCCTTTTAGCCAAACTAAGCTGCTGGAGTTGATGCAATTAAGCGGTCAAACAGATATGAAAGGCAATCCTTATGAAGCCAAAGTGCTCAAGGAAGTAGGTCAAGAATTAACGCATCGTATGATTCTGCGACAAGAGATTGGCCTCGGTCTTGTGTTGCGTGAAGACTTGCGTATGCCAGTGTTACTTCACTTGCATCAAAGTGGTGGTTTGAAAAACTGGATCACTTATCTCCGTGATCTCCTGAAGCGCCATGGCGAATACCATCACTGGAAGTCTTACGATGCCAATTTTTACCGGCGTGAGGTGTTTTTTTCGTTGTTGCTTGGTCGAACCGACGAGACATTGCTATGGCGTGAAAAATTTATCAGTGTTGCGACTGACCACATGCCGGCGCTGGGTGCTGAATTTTTTAATGATCAGGACGGCGTGGATTTATTTACTGCGCTCAAACCGATTGATCAGGGCATGGTGCTGACCGACGTTTTCAGTAAGGCAAATTGGCATTTAAACGATTCTCAGCTGGCTTATGACTATGCGTGTGAGCAGGTCGAGCAGCAGGCCAATAGTTGGCCACAATTGATGGGGCTCTTGGCCTGGCAGGCATTGTTGCGCGGCGATTTTGAGCGTTTAGAACAATTTAAGTTGCGTTTGCCACCACAAGCGCAGGCGGAGTTTCTGATTGCCTCTGGCGTGATGCAGCATCATATGAATGCGGCAGTAGGCGTCATTCAGACCTATATTGAAATCCAAAAAGCTGTCACCGGTAAGCGTAAGGTATTTATTCCTGAATTGCTGGGGTTGTTCAGCACAGTCGCTTTAATAGCAAAAAATGATACGGCGAGTCTGAAGCTCGCTAAAGCGCAAGTTGATGACGGCGTCAAACAAAAACATGCGTACAGCTATTATGTGCTGCAGCCTTTAGTTAATCATATGGCACTCGGTGTGGTATTGCCTGTCTCGCATTTTAGTTCGCGGATTCCACATGATGTCGACGTGCTCTTTGAGGCGCTAGCTGCACATTGGCAGGATGCGCCACCTCATCCTAAATTGCTTCCAAAGCTGCTCGATATGCGGGCAGCAATGATGCGTCTGGGTTATCAATGGGTTGCTGCTGAACTCGATGTTTTATTGCTGAGACAATTCAACGAGCCACGTCTTTTGCCAGACTGGCATGCGCAAAAAAAATGCCGGCCATTGATTGATGTTTTACATCGTGAAGAGGCGTGGCAGCGTGCCTTAACCGCCTTAACCCAACTCAAACCCATGTCTGAAGTAAAAAGTGCGAAAGCCGGCGATGACACACGGCTTGCCTGGCTGCTGGAATACCATTTTCAACAACTGAAAGCCGAACCACGTGAACAAAAACGGAGTGCCAAAGGCGTCTGGAGCAAAGGGCGTCCGGTCGCATTAAGACGACTGGCGCAAGAGCAAGACAGCATGTTGTTTTTGTCTGAGCAGGATTTGCAGATTGCTGGGTGTATTCGTAAGTTCTCGGATAGTTATTATGGTGGCAGTGAATTTGAACTCAATATCGACAAAGCATTGTCGTTGATGGTTGGTCATCCGGCAGTGTATTGGGATGATGCGCCGGATGTACGAATTGATGTCGTTAAAGCTGACATCGCTCTGCAACTCAAAGAGAGTGGCGATCAGATTACTCTGCAGCTCGATCCCTTCGTTAGTCCGGATGCCAGCGTTATCTGGAAAAAAGAAACGCCAACCCGCCTTGCTGTCTATACATCGAGTCCGGAAATTAAGCAAATCACAGGCATTCTAGGTCGTGGCTTAACGGTGCCGAGTACCGCCAAAGCGCAACTGGTGGATGTCATTGCTGCCATTGCACCACATCTGGCAATTCATTCTGATTTACCTGAGCTGGCGGCACATCTGAAAACGGTCGACGCTGATCAGATACTCTACGCGCATCTCTTGCCATTACAAGAAGGATTGCGCTTGCAGTTGCTAGTACGCCCACTGGCTGATGGCGGCTGGTTTACGCCCGGAAAAGGTGCTGCCAATGTTCTCGGTGAGCAGGGTGGCGTTCCTGTACAGGCGAGTCGTGATCTTAAAACGGAAGCGCAGCATCTGCAGGAAGTGTTGCAGGCTTGTCCATCACTTGCTAGCGCTGATGATACTGGTCAGGAATGGCAATTGCAGCATCCAGAACAATGTCTGGAGCTGCTGGGTGAGCTGAAAGGACTGTCAGAATCAAGGGTGCAATTAATCTGGCCTGAAGGCGAACGTTTCCGTATAAAGGGAAGCCGTTCATTGCAAAATCTACGCTTAACAATTAAGAAGCAAGGTGAGTGGTTTGTTGCTGGGGGCGAGATTTCGCTTGATGATGGACGTGTTCTGGCGTTGCGCGAGTTATTGCAAATGGCTGAATCGACGCGCGGCCGCTTCCTAAAGCTCGGAGATAATGATTATCTTGCTTTAACAGAGAGTTTCCGTCAGCGGTTAGACGAACTGCGCGCGCTTGGTGAGCTGACTGGTAAAGATGGCGTACGCGTCAATGCTCTCGCCGCGCCCGCATTGGCAGCTTTGGCTGATGAGGTGGGTGAGTTAAAAACGGATGCCGCATGGCGCGAGCAGGTAGAGAAGCTTGACGCCTTGGTCGACTTTTTGCCGCGGGTTCCTTCTACGCTAAAGGCCGAACTCCGGGACTACCAATTAGCGGGTTATCAGTGGCTTGCACGCCTTGCGCAGTGGGGCGTTGGCGCCTGTCTTGCTGATGATATGGGACTGGGTAAAACCGTGCAGACGCTTGCGCTGTTGCTTGATCGGGCACCACGCGGGCCGGCGCTCGTGGTTGCGCCGATTTCGGTGGCGATGAACTGGGAGGCAGAAGCTATGCGTTTTGCGCCGACTTTAAAAGTCCGTGCGTATAACAGCAATCGCTCGCTAGCAGATCTGGGTCCCTTTGATCTCGTCATCGCCAGTTATGGCATGTTGCAGTCGGATGCAGATATCTTTGCTGCACAGCACTGGCACAGTATCGTGCTGGATGAAGCGCAAGTGATTAAAAACTCTGCCACTAAGCGAAGTCAGGCGGCGATGGCGCTGAATGCGGATTTTAAAATGATTGCCAGTGGCACGCCTGTTGAGAATCATCTCGGTGAGTTATGGAACTTATTCCGTTTTGTTAATCCTGGTTTGCTTGGTTCAAAAGACCGCTTTGCAGAACGATTTAGTACGCCGATTGAGCGAGGAGATAAAGATGCGCGTCAGCATCTCAAGAAGCTGATTCAGCCATTCATTTTGCGCCGGACCAAAGCGCAGGTGCTGACCGAGTTGCCATCGCGGACAGAAATTACGTTACAAGTCGAGCTCAGTGATGAAGAGCGCCATTTGTATGAAGCCTTGCGTCAGGAAGCGTTAGATAAGATTGCTGCGCTGAGTGCTGAAGAAGGACAGTCATTAAAAGTCTTGGCGGAAATTACGAAGCTACGCCGCTTCTGTTGTCATCCGCAATTGGTCTTAAAAAATTCGACGATCAGTGGTAGTAAGCTCGCTGTCGTTGAGGATACTATCGAAGAGCTCTTAGAAAATCGTCATAAAGCCTTAGTTTTTAGTCAGTTTGTCGATCACCTAGCGATTGTGCGCGCGAGTTTGGAGCAGCGTGGCATTCACTATCAATATCTGGATGGTAGTACGCCTGCAGCAGAACGTAAGCGGCGTGTTGATGCGTTTCAGGCGGGTGAGGGCGATGTCTTTCTGATCAGTCTCAAAGCAGGTGGCACAGGCTTAAATTTAACGGCGGCTGATTACGTGCTTCACCTTGATCCGTGGTGGAATCCTGCGGTTGAAGATCAAGCGTCAGACCGTGCACACCGGATGGGGCAGCAAAGGCCTGTCACGATTTACCGTCTCGTAACACAAAACACGATAGAGGAAAAAATCATCGCTTTGCATGCCGAAAAACGCGATCTGGCAGATAGTTTGCTTGATGGTGGTGATGCGTCGGCGCGTTTGGATACCTCGGCATTGCTGCGCTTGTTAAAAGAGAGTGTCTAATTATTTGTGAGGAAAAACAGTGATATCAGTGAATTAAAATATAGGTTGATGTCGCTGTTCTCCATGAGAATACCTAAGTTTGATCGGTGAAGTGGCATTGGAGAACAATCCTGCGCACGCTGCGCGATGCATCCGTCGATTATTTTGTTGAATGAGCTGAGTTAGGGTGTGGATCTGGAAAAGCGCCATGAGCGCGCGGATGGCGTTGTCTTAAAAGCTATGCTATTCGATGTAGTCAATAAGGTGCTTCACGTTAGAATTTTTCCGTAAAGAGCACACAGGGTACAATAGCGCATTATTGAATTATCGTTGTTTCTATTGTGACTACTTCTGCTTTACCCCCGCGCCGCGTCTCAGTGGCTCCCATGCTCGATTGGTCAGATCGCCATTGTCGCGAATTCCACCGTCATATTACTCGCCATACTTGGTTGTATACCGAGATGGTGACGACGGGTTCATTGTTGCATGGCGATGTTCAACGCCATCTGGAATTTAATCCTGGAGAGCATCCGGTTGCTTTGCAATTGGGCGGTAGCGAACCTGCTGATCTGGCGCAATGTGCCAAACTGGGAGAGCAGTGGGGCTATGATGAAATTAATCTGAATTGTGGCTGTCCGTCTGAGCGGGTTCAGAAAGGCGCGTTTGGTGCCTGTTTGATGGCTGAGCCGCAATTGGTTGCCGATTGTGTCAAGGCGATGAAGGATGCTGTCAGTATTGATGTGACGGTGAAACACCGTATTGGTATCAATGATGTTGATTCCTATGAGTTCATGCGCGATTTTGTTGGACAGGTTGCTGAGGCAGGTAGTAAGACGTTTATTGTTCATGCCCGCAATGCGATTCTTAAGGGCTTGAGTCCACGAGAAAACCGTGAGATTCCGCCATTGAAGTATGACTATGCCTATCGTCTGAAAAAAGAATTTCCAGAATTAGAAATTATTCTGAACGGTGGCATTAAAACGGCGGATGAAATGGCGCTCCATTTAGAACATGTCGATGGCGTGATGATCGGGCGCGAGGCCTACCATAATCCGTATTTTATGGCGACGTTTGACGCCCGCTTTTATGGTGATGATCGTCTTGTCAAAACACGCGAAGAAATTTTGCATGCCATGATTCCGTATATCCACCGTCAGTTAGCGCTTTACGGCAACGGTGGTAAAGGCTTGCGTATCAACAGCGTTATACGTCACATGTTGGGCCTGATGATGGGGGTGATCGGTGCGCGGGCTTTTCGGCAGACACTCTCTGATAGTAAAAAACTGGCGCTCGGTGATCCAGCGATTTTACTTGAAGCATTTGAGCGTATGCAAACCATCACTGCTTACGACAGAAGTGCGCAAGAAGTATCAGTATGACGATGTTTTTAAGGCGACAGAAGAATCTGATTTTTTCAATAATTTAATTCAAATGCTTGAGAAAATTAAAAAGGAATGGTTTCCGCAGACAGTGACTTTGGGTGGTTGAATCAGTGGTGAAATGTAAGTTTGAATGACTACTTGTGACAGGTTAGTTTCTTGAGTAAAAAAATGTAAATACCGTCCGTTGGTGTGGTGTCAGCAGGTATAGTTCTTTCCGCTTCACTGCACACTCCTCTCCTCACTGAATGGTGAGTTTAAACCCACACTATCTGATAGTGCGGGTTTTTTTCTTTGCATCGGGAGGATGTATCGTCCAAAGCCTACGTTGCGACTTGTTTTTGTTCGCTTCGTTACGTGCAGAAGATGTGATTGGTTTAGTATCTTGCTATCCAATATCGCTTATTTTTGCTTACAGCAAATATCTATTACTTATTCTGAGTATGTTAATCCTGTAAATAGGTCTTCTATGCGCTTTCGTTACTTCAAAAAAATTGTTCTTACTGTTGGTGTAGTGATGGCCTTATCCGCTGGTGCCGCACATGCTATGTCCGTGATGGAATTTAGTCTTGATATTTTGCTGCTTAATTCAATGCAAATGAAGACGGCGCTCAATATGACAAAAAATCAGGAGATGTTGTGGCAGCAGACTGAGGCAAAGTTGCGTGTCCTCGCACATCAACGCGGTGTGCGGCGCGAGCACCTACAGTTTGATATTCAAAAAAATCTCAAACAGCCAACGCTAGAGTTGCGTGATCTGGATAAACAAATTGAACAGGAGGAGCACATCTCAATTCAAGAGAATAAGCAAATCCGAGAGTTGTGTCTGACGTTGAATGATGCCCTTGATGATAATCAGCGTCAGCAAGTGCAGGCATTCGTGTCGGAGCAGTTGTTGATGCAAGGCGATAGCAAGAGAGAGGTGCCTGACAATGCCGGTCGTCGCCAAGGTGCTAGCAGTGGTTCTCATTCGCGTGGCGGTAGTGGTATGGGGGCAGGTGCCACCGGCAGCATGGGTGCGAATGGCGGTAACGTACAATTCTGATTGAAATTTGCAATGAAGGCGGACTATTGCTAAAAGTAAGAAAGCCTTGTATAATGCGTAGCTCTCTTGGTGCAGTATTTCACTAAAAGTTTCAGTGGTGGTCGTAGCTCAGTTGGTAGAGTCCAGGATTGTGATTCCTGTTGTCGTGGGTTCGAGCCCCATCGTCCACCCCACCGAATACGTTGTAAATCAAAGGGTTACATGCTTAGGCTTGTAACCTTTTTGTTTTTCCGAAAGATTTTTTAAAAAATTGCGCGCTTTTCGGTGCTGCGGGGTTACTTCACAGTGTGCCGATGATAGGTTGGATTAATCATCCAGTTACCGTAATATTCTGTTGTGTCTTTGATATTTATTCATTGACCATGATCGGGAGTCTCTTATCCGTTCTAGAAAAAATTCCTCAAAAAAACGCCCTCCGAAACAGTGCTGCGTTTCGGAGGGTGAATTGTTTGACGTCAAATAAATCTTACATCGTACCGGCAAAAAATAAACTTGTTTCTATAAGCCGTAACGAATAAAAATTATCGCGGCAAATCGGATTCTATTCGCGCTCTAAGTACCCACTGTCCAATTTCGGGTGCCCACACGTCCACAACAAATAAACCTCTTTTTTTGTCAGTTGAACTGATGTTGAAATTAGCAACAGCATGCGCGCCAATTTCATACACGATCAACTTTGAGATTGTACGATTGTGTTCAGGGTGCGGATTTTCCATCATTTGCTTAATCCAGTCAGCACGAGGAATGACGTCACCATTTGCTTTGCGCACCTCAAATGTTGAAGCTAGCATCTGATCCACGCGAACGCCATCATGCGCCTCAGCTATTTTCAGTAATTCAGCTTCCAACTCACCGAATAACCGCACATAACGAGTCTGAGTTAGCACTCCTGTTCCATGTGTTGCTGCCTGTGCTATTGATGTCATTGGCACCGACATCAGTAACGCAACAGTAGATAAAAATAACGCTATTTTTTTCACTCGATACCTCGACTAATCAATACTTTTGAACGCAAGAGCCAGTGCCAACATTGAGCCACATTTGTTGCAATAGCCATTGGCGAGAGGCGAAGGTTTGATTGGCTGTTGCGCCATTCGTTGCCTTAAATGTTGTCCCAAAATTCCAGGCACATTTATCGCCATTTTCATTACCGCTGCCGTCGTACCAAGCATTGCCGTCGGGATCAGATACGGTTTCCGACAGTTCGTGATACATCACGCTTGCCATACCGTCTGCGCCACCGTCACCGTTAGGGGATGGATTATTCACCCCGCAACCACTTGGAGCAATGGTTGTCGCGTTACCCACAAAGGAATATTTCACGTTATTGGCACCGATATTGGCGTTGGAATGCCAGCCGCAATACTGAGTACCGAAGCCAGACGTCTCCGACACATCAGGTGATGTTAATACAAAATAAAGTGCATTGGGGTCGTTTGGTAAGCTGTTGCTGGTAATTGCAGCGGTGACGACATCCAAGATGTTTTGATCAGACAGGGCTTTGCCTTTACTGTAGTTGTCTGAATATTGCCCAGCCAATTGCACATTGTTAACCACTTTAGCGCCCGTGCTGCTGGTGTAACTGGTGTTGACGTTATATGCAGGTGTTCCACCGATGCCGCTACCAAAAGCAACCAAAATTTGTTGCGCCTTCGTATAGGAAGCCCAATTGCCGTACCAGATGTAATACAGCTTCGTCGGGTTTGTCATTACCGGACCACCGTGATACACGATTTTCGATGCTGAAACCCGTGCTTGCTTCGTCGCGAAGCGCTTTGCTTTTTCTGTTGCTTCGCTGTCGACGACGCCAAACCCTTTACCGGAAGGTTTGTACACAGTGTCTTCGTCCTTTTTAATTTCCCCTGCATGCGCAAAGGCTGAGGCAATGACTAAACTGAGTGCGACATACTTTAAATTTGCTACTTTCATCTGTTACTCTCCATTATCTGACGTAGGTGACCACTCAGGATCGCTGAGGGGCTCGATCTATTATGTGAGGTGAAGAATTTCACCCGACCATTTCGGAAAAGAAAACAAGCTGCAATCAAACCACCTTAACATCGCTATTAAGGTGAGAAAAGTATAAATAATTTCCTTTAAAAATCAGCATCGCAAGTAAAAATACTTACAAATGATTACAAAAAAGATTGAATTACTTTTATTTTGTTGTTTTTAGGTTGTTGACTTGGCGCGTCTTAATATATTGAAAACTTAATTTTCTGTGATCCTATCGTTGTCTTATTGGAATGCCCCACAGACAGCAAATGGCATAAACGAGCTCAAATTCCGCAGGGTGCGAATCAGCCGCTCAATTGTTGACGTGCAAATGGATGCGTGAAAATGAAGATCGATTTAATAAACAATGAGTAACAAAATGTTGCTCGCTCAGGCGAATTTGACGATAAACAAATACGGATTGGTGAACCGTTCCTGACGTTAGATGTAAAGCCGGACTCTGCGACAATCAAAGGGCGGGTTTTTCTTTGCCATGATGAACGGCATGAAGAGGCATTGGCCATTGCAATTTAATATCACATTGGCAAAACAAAATCACGCTTGGAAATTAATGTGCGCGACATACGACGGCGGGAGAGAAATTTAACTATGAGAAAAAAGCGTGCATGGTTTTATTTTTTAAACGCATTTTTCATGTCCAGATTTATCAGACACGTTTTTTTTCTGCCAATGAGGCCAACGCACCTTCGGCATTCTCTGTGCAACTGACATGATCCGGTTTGGATTCAATGAATTGAATGAGTGATGCAAGGTCACTTTTATTTTGGGTGAGTCGGATTTGCATTTCGTCGATATCATCGATTTTTTTACGCAATATCAGTAGTAATTCGTCATGTCTCCAGCTTGAAAATTCTTGCGGTAGCATGGATTTGATTTCTTTGAGTGAAAAACCAGTCTGCTGGGCACAAGTGATGACGTTCAGAATCGTCAGTGCTTCAGGAGGATAATCGCGATAGCCATTTGCCGTTCGTGAGACAGTCGTGAGTAGTCCCTCGGCTTCATAAAAGCGGATACGCGACGAGGCGACACCTGCTAATTTGGCAAGATCACTGATTTTCATGGGCAATGTTAGTTGTTGACATTCAACTTAACTTTAAGCTTAAGCTACGGGTAATGTCAACGATGGAGTGTCTGATGAACTTTGCTGAACCCTTAGTATTGCCCAATGGAGCGTCGATTCCTAACCGGATTGCCAAAGCGGCGATGGAGGAAAATATGGCCGATGCAGATCATGCACCCTCAGCAGCGTTGATTCGCTTGTACGGACAGTGGGCCGCTGGCAAAGTGGGGCTGATCATTACCGGCAATGTCATGATCGATGCTCGGGCGATGACGGGTCCTGGTGGGGTTGTGTTGGAAGATGCTCGTCATCTGGATCGGTTCAAATCGTGGTCGCAAACAGCTCGAGCGCACGGGGCGCAAGTGTGGATGCAGATTAATCACCCGGGTCGACAGATGCCAGGTGCATTACACCAAACGACTATCGCGCCATCAGCAGTGGCTTTAGATTTAGGTCAGCTTTCAAAGCATTTTTCTGTACCACGCGAGATGACTGAGGCGGATATTGCTGATGTGCGGCGTCGTTTTGTGGCGGCGGCAAAACTGGCGGAGTTGTCAGGTTTTAATGGTGTGCAGATACATGCGGCACATGGATATTTGTTGAGTCAATTTTTATCGCCACTCAGTAATCAACGACAAGATCAGTGGGGCGGTGCTTTAGAAAATCGCGCCCACTTATTGCTCGATATCGTGCGCGAAGTTCGGGCCAACGTGTCGGCGGGATTTGTGGTTGCGGTGAAACTGAACTCTGCTGATTTTCAGCGGGGTGGCTTTGCCACTGAAGATGCGCGACAAGTAATTCAATGGCTCAATGATTGCCAGGTTGATTTGGTTGAACTTTCGGGTGGTAGTTATGAGGCACCTGCTATGCAGGGTGCTGCCAGAGATGGCCGAACCTTAGCGCGTGAAGCGTATTTCTTAGAGTTTGCCAAAGAGATGTTGTCCACCGCACGCATGCCATTGATGGTCACTGGTGGAATTCGTAGCCCCCACGTTGCAGAGCAGGTGATCGCCTCAGGTGTCGCCATGGTGGGAATTGCGACTGCCTTGGCGATCGATCCGCAGTTGCCTGCGCAGTGGATGCGAGGTGAGCAAGGGGTTCCGGCCTTGCCACCGATTACCTGGAAAAATAAACCGCTCGCTTCACTGGCGACGATGGCTGTGGTGAAGTTTCAGTTGAACCGCCTGAGTCGTGGTCAGTTAACGAAGCCCGATGTCTCACCTTTGTGCGCATTTATTGTGCAGCAAATAGGTGATCTGGTGAAATCAAAGCGTTATCGTGCGTGGGTCACTAATCGGTGAGCTATTGTTTTCAACTAAGAAAATAACGCATTATGAGCAAGGATGCGTTATTTTTTTGGTTATCTGCTATAACTGCCGCACGCACAATTTCAAATCAGGGTCTTCTTCATAGATATGAATTTTGAAGTCAAGGCTGCGCATGAGTTTGAGCATGCCGGTATTTTTTGCTAGGACCAGTCCTTCCATCGTTGCTAGTCCTTTGCTCCGCGCGACCTCAATGATGGAGAGCATCATGCGTGAACCGAGACCCTGACCATTAAATTCATCGGCAACCAGCAATGAAAATTCGCAGCTGCTTTTGTCGGGGTTGGTGACGTAACGCGACACCGCAATGATTCTTTCTGTGACGTCAAAGCTGCCTTCCGCATTCGATGTGCGCTCACGATAAATCGCGACCATTGCCATTTCTCTGTCGTAGTCGATCAGCGTGAACCGGGCTAACATACGTTCAGGTAATTCCCGCATGGTTGAAATAAAACGGAAATAACGGCTTTCTGGTGACAGGTTGCGTACCAATGTTTGTAGCATCTCCGCATCATGGGGGTGTAGCGGCCTGACTGTATAGCGACTACCATCACGCATCGGCCATTCGGATTCCTGATCGGATGGGTAGGGGAGAATCGCCAGATGCTCATAGTGACTTGTTGGCGCATGTGGCTCAATTACAATGCGTGCATCAACGACGAGTGCACCAGATTCATCTAGTATTAAAGGATTGATATCCATCTCACGCAATTGCGGTAGCGCGCATACCATTTCGGATACACGTAGCAGGATTCTTTCCAGTGCATCGCGGTCGGTCGCTGGCGCGCCACGCCATGCGCCAAGCATTTCCGCAGACCGCACACGATCAATCAGGCGATGGGCTAAAAACTGATTCAAGGGTGGTAATTCGAGTGCCCGATCTGCAATGACTTCGATCATTGTTCCGCCTGCACCAAATGAAATGACAGGGCCAAATTGCTCATCGGTTCTGACGCCAATATATAGTTCGCGTCCATCAGGTTTGCCAGACATATTCTGTACTGTCACACCATTAATCTTAGCCTCTGGCTTTAAACGAGTGACTGTCGCCATCATCTCGAGCCACGTGTCACGCACACCTGTCGCATTGTTGATGTTAAGAACGACACCGCGGACTTCGGATTTGTGGACGATATCTGATGAATCGATTTTCAGGGCAACGGGATAGCCTAGTTGATTAGCCACCAGAATTGCTTCATTCGCAGTACGCGCCAGAATCGTTTTAGTGACTGGGATGTGGAATGAGGACAGTAAGGCTTTGGACTCCATCTCAGTTAAAACGTTGCGGCGCTCGGTGAGGATATTTTCAATCAGGATATGTGCGCCCTCGATATCTGGCTTGGCAAGCTCGGATAAGGAGGAGGGCACCTGGTGCAAAAGTTGCTGGTTCTGGTAAAAAGAGGCGATGTTGCTGAAAGCATCAACAGCCGCTTCTGGTGTTCGATAAGTCGGGATGGAGGCGCTATTGAGAATGCTTCGCCCCGATGCGACCAGTTCGTCACCCATCCAGCACGTAATCAAGGGCTTGTTAATTGTGGGCTGCAAGTCAGCTAGCGCTTGAGAAATGCCGTCGATGTCTAAGTGTGGCTTCGGTGAGAGTAACACTAGAATGCCATCAATCTGACGGCTGGCAGCGCAGGCGCTCACGGCATGCCGGTAGTGGTCTGCGTTTGCAGTCTCATCAAGGTCCAGAATGTTATCCACACTTGCAAGCGGAGACAGTTGCGGTAATAGCGCGGCTGCCGCTTCGGTTGATAACTGTCCTACATCGAGCTTAAGTTCACTCACCCAGTCTGCTGCCATGATGGCGGGGCCGCCTCCGTTGGAGATGATCGCCAACCGTCCACCGACGGGCAGATAACGGGCAGAAAGGCATTTAACGGCAGAAAAGAGCTGCACAAAAGTTTGTACCCGTACCGCACCCGCACGCTTTAATGCCACATCAAACACGTCGTCACTGGCAATCAGTGCGCCGCTATGTGTTACCGTTGCATGTGAGGTAGTAGGATGGCGTCCGGCTTTGAGAATAATCACGGGTTTAGCGACAGCCGCAGCGCGCAATGCGCTCATAAAGCTACGCGCGTTTTTGACGCCCTCAAGATAGACAACGATACTGTGCGTGGTGTTGTCTTCGGCTAGAAAATCTAACACTTGCGCGATGTCTACCGCAGTATGGGGCCCAACGGAGATCACTGCTGAAAACCCTACGCCATTAGAACTTGCCCAATCGAGGATGGACGTGGTGACCGACCCTGACTGCGATACTAAAGCGGTCGCACCTTTTTGGGTTGTCTTGCCGAGTGTGCTGGCATTGAGATTTTGGTTAGGGCGTTGGAACCCCATACAATTCGGGCCTAAGAGATACATGCCATAGCCAGAGGCAATTTCATGCAATCGTTTGGCTGCATCCGCGTTCACGCCGCTGGAGATAATAATCGCCGCTTTGCAATGGATGCTACCCGCCACTTCGAGCGCCGCACTGAGTTGCTCATTAGGTAGGGCAATGATCGCCAGATCGACGCGTGATTTCACCAAGTCGCTGAGCGTTCCGCTGGTGTTGATATCAAGATAGGTCAGTGGTCCGCTAAATCCGCTACTTTTAAAGTTCTCAATCAATCGCTGTGCGTGCACAGTAGCTGGTTCTGAATGGGCATCGCAGCCAGCAAAAATGACGATGGATTGGGGTGAGAAGAGTGGGCTGAGGTAGTGCTTATCCATGAGAACTCCGACGAACAATGAAGGTTAATCTGCACCAATGAGGACTCTGACGTGGGCGGCGACGCTCCGCGCCAGCGGTGACATAACATAACCTCCTTCGAGGCAAGAAACAATCCGTCCATGTGCATGACGCTTTGCCACAGCGACAATTTGTTGTGTAACCCACGCAAAGTCCGATTCGATGAGGCCTAGGTTGCCCATGTCATCTTCTCTATGTCCATCGAAACCTGCTGAGATAAAAATCATTTCGGGTTTGAAATCCTCAAGTGCTGGTAGCCAATGCTGTTCGATGGCTAAACGAAACTCTTTTCCGCCGACTCTGGCCGGTAGCCCAATATTGATCATATTGGGCCCTTTGGGAATATCGCCTGAAAATGGGTAGATGTTTTTTTCGAAACTAGAACACATCAAGACTCGCGGATCGTTGCATAAAATATCCTCGCTGCCGTTACCGTGGTGGACATCGAAGTCAATCAGCGCAACCCGTTTCAATCCATAGATGTCTAATGCATGACGAATCGCAACAGCAACATTATTAAAAAAACAAAAACCACCTGCCGCATTGTGTTCGGCATGATGACCGGGTGGCCGGATATTACAAAAGGCAACTTTGGCGTTCTCGCTCAAGACAAGATCCGTCGCCATGACAGCAGCACCCGCCGCGCGTAAGGCTGCGCGATAGGTGTAGGGGTTCATTTGGGTATCAGGATCAACATGTACATAGCCCTCGCTCGGTGTCTGTAACGCTAGTCGATGAATATATGTTAAGTCATGTGCTCGTGCTAATTGCTCTTCAGTTGCCAGCGGCGCATCGAATGTCTCCATGAAATTGAGCAAACCAGTCACGAGTAACTGGTCCCGGACAGCGCCAATACGTTCGGGACATTCTGGATGTTGGGTGCCCATTTCGTGTTTTGTGCAGTCATCGTGAGAAATATAGGCTGGTAACATGGACATCCTTCAGAGTGGTGGCTGACAGGTGATTCTCTAATGATATGGTATTGCGAGGCGAATCAATGCCTTACGTCAATTGTTTCATTGTATAAGAGCAGAGCGGATTTTGATTGAAGCAGATCAAGGTTGTTGTGATCTGCGCGTGTGGTTTGCAACACGTTGTTGAGAAGTTTAACGTGTGTTGCTGCTAATAATCATTGATGTTGAAGCGGGTATGTAGCTATGTGGAGTAATGCTGCTAGGTTATGCAATGTTTTTGTCTGATTTTTTTAGGGAGAGTGGCAGCTTTATTTCAACCATCAAGCCACCATCTGGACGGTTGGTGGCTGTGATTGATCCGTGATGTGCCTCGATAATGCGACGGGTGATGGCTAGCCCTAGGCCGTGACCCGTGTTTTGATTTGTTTGTGTGCAGCGGAAAAAAGGCTCGAAGATAGTTTCCAGTTCTGCCTCGGGGATGCCTGGTCCGCGGTCGCACACGGTGACTTGCCAGCAGTGTGTCAGCGTGTCTTCTGCTGATGTGATGTTCACCGGATGGTTGTTCTTGCTATGTTTGAGCGCGTTCCGGATCACGTTCTCGAGTGCTCGGTGTAATAGTTCGGTGTCGCCAGTGACGACGCCATTACAATTGCCTATAAAAGTGATGGTTTGATCGGTGGCGTGGGCTTCGAAGCGTGCGTCTTCGATCACATCTGCCATTAATTCATCGATATCGACGATTTCTTCACGCGGGGTCTGCGCGCCAGCTTCGAGTTTGGACAGTGTCAGTAATTCTTCAACGAGCTTGTCCATGCGAGCGCATTCTTGTTCTATGCGCGTCAATGAAGTGTCAATTTTTTCTGGCTGTTGGCGCACCAAACCGATCGCGACCTGCAGTCGTGCAAGAGGTGAGCGTAATTCATGTGATACATCATGAAGTAGCCGCCTCTGCCCATCTAGTAAGATCTCTAAGCGTTTTACCATCGCATCAAAGTCGCGCCCAAGGTCATTGAGTTCATCTCGACGGGTACCCATGGTAGAGCTAAGATTGGTCGTCAGGTTGCCATTTGCCACTTCTTCAAACGCATTCCGTAGTTGGTTGATTGGTGTTGAAAAATACCATGCGAGTAATGCGGCAGAAAGCAGGCTGCAAAATATTGCTGAACCAATCGGAAGATAAGGACGGAAAAAATCGTTTGGGGGCGGCCCTGGATGTTGCCCTGCATGAGATGGGGACTCTCCTTGGAGATTGATTTCTCGCGGCAAAGGGGATGCATCGGCGTCGAATACAGCAGAAAATAAAAGATAATGCGCCCCTTCCTTTGAGATGACTTCCCGTGCTGTTGTTTCTTGATCTGACGTTGTTAGAAGGCGAGCCTGATGCAATACCTCGCTACTGATGTTGCGGTGAAGAATTTCTTTGTCATCATCACTAACGGCAAAAATAGGATGATGCGGTTCGCCGTCGCTGAGTAGTGTTTGTAGTGCTGCACTCCCGCCAAATTGTAGTGTGGCTGCTGCTGCTTTGATTCTGAAAGCGGCAGGGGGGCTTTGATCTAGTTGCGCAGATGTTGTGTGATGGCTGAAATGCTTGAGCCAGAGTGTGCCACCAATACCAAGAGTGGCGATGATCTGGACGAGAATCGTAAAGATAAAAATTTTCCAGAACAGACGACTCACGTGTTACTCCTTAATATATTGATAGCCAAGCCGGTATACGGTCTGGATGCACGAACGGCCATCGGCCAAGGTGCCTAGTTTTTGGCGCAGGCTACTGAGATGAACATCAATATTGCGATCGAATCTGTTGAGACTTCTGCCAAGTCCTTGTAAGGATAACTCTGCTTTGCTCACTGGTTGGCCAGCATGTCTTACCAGCACTTCGAGCAAATTAAACTCGGTGCTGGTCAGCTCTAGTGGCACATCGTCCCATGTTGCTAAGCGCCTTTCTGGCCAGATACTCAGCGAATTGACCACCATAGGAGAGTTGCTACTTGCTTCAGTGGTTGTGTTGCGGGTGCGGCGCAGAATGGCACGGATTCTGGCGGTTAATTCGCGTGGAGTACAGGGCTTAGGAACGTAATCATCAGCACCCAATTCGAGGCCGATGATTCTGTCAGTATCGTCGCCACGTGCCGTCAGTAGTAAAACTGGAAGCTGACTCTTGGTGCGGATACGACGCAATGTTTCAAGTCCGTTGAGACGCGGCATCATGACATCAAGTATGGCAATATCGTACGCACCACTTAAGGCTTCTCTGGTGCCGGACTCACCATCGTTGACACCTGTTACGCCAAAGCCTTCTTGTTCCAGATATTCTTTTAGCATTCCCAGTAATTCAGCATCGTCATCAATGAGAAGTATCTGATTCATTCGTTTGTTTGTTTCCATTGTTGGTCTGCATCAATCGTTCGTTGAAGTCTGTACTGAGGATGAATATAAGGTAGAGCTTAAACTTGGCCGCTACTGTAACAAGTTTTGGTGTTGCGATACATTGATCGATGGCATTTTTACTTAACTTTACCTTGGATTAACTGCAATTAACATGCCATTCGCTGACAATCTGTCTATACGGTTTGCTACAAGGTTTGAACATTAGCCCGTATTAACACCTTAATGATGAACGAATGGAGTAATAAATGAAATTAATCAATTTTTTCCTTACCAATGCCTTATTCGTTGTCGGTATTGCTGCTGGATTGCCAGCTGTTGCGCAAGTGAACGAGTCGTTCGAACATGGTCAGATGCCATGTGGGGTCAGTGGGCCAGGTGGTGTCGGTGCTCATCCCATGCCGCCGATCGGGATGGAGCATGGTCAACATGGTGGGCCAATGCGAATGGATGGTCCGCCACCAATGCATGATATGCCGATGCGAAATGTAGGTATGCCACCATTTTTTCATGACCTAAAACTCAGCGAAGCACAGGAAGATAAGATTTTTGCGATCAGGCATGCGAATGAGCCTGTTCTGCATGAACAACATAAGCTGGCTAAAAAAAGTGCTGATGCCATCCGCGACATGTCTGATGGCACAGCGCCGTATGATGAAGTCAAAATCAAAGCACTGGCCGACACGTATGCACGCGCAGTGGCACAAATCATGGTGGTGCATACCTCAACAGGGCATCAGTTATCTGCAGTGCTGACGCCTGAGCAGCGTGCGCAGGCTAAGGCAGCAATGGGTCAGCATGAAAAGTGTGCTGCCCCTAACTCGCCTATGCATTGATTGTTAGCTGTTCGAGTTAAAAAAGGCTGCCGATCTTAACGGATCTTTACCTGGATTTACATGGAGCGACGTCTAGTTTCGCGATGTTGTTCCGTTATCTACATAGGTGTCCAGATGTGCGAATCTGGTTTTAGGGTGGTGAATGTTGTCAATCTTGGCAATCGATAGGCAGGACTCAATTTGAATTAAGTTAAGTCGTGACCTAGTCGCTCATTCACCACTATTTACATAGTGAATTTCGTACAATCACTATCGAAAGGTGTGCGACATGGTTACGTCTGTTGGGTCGGTCAGTTCTTCCCCCTATTCATCGTCTTCTGGCAAGGCAAGTTCTGCTGCGCAGATAGCGTCACTTGAAGCGCAACTGGAGAAATATCAAAAAAAGTTAAAAGAACAAGAAGCACAATCGTCAGGAAGTTCATCAACTAGTGCGACCCAAACGCTGAATTCGCAGATCGCGACGATTGAGGCGCAGATAGCGCAATTGAATAATGCAAGCTCATCGTCTAACGCATCGTCCGGTTCTTCTTCAAGTAACTCCTCACATGGTTCGTCTGATTCATCCGTTGCTGGAGCGACGAATGGCGCTAGTTCTATATCGGCAGCTTCTGTATCAAGCACGAATGATGCGCAGAGTGTAACTAATACAACGATGACGAAGGCCCGTAATTCAATGTTGGGTAATGTGATTGACGTTACCGCGTGATGTTATTGTCAAGGTTGCTTTTTATTTCCTTGTTTGTACGGAATTTTTCTGCTTGGCCACATGAGGGTATTCTTTTGATAAGTTTTGTTGATAATTTAACCTAAATATTATCCACTGTTTTTGTGGATAACTTTAGTAAAAATGAGAGCCAGCATCACTCTCCACGCAGGTGTTAAAAAATAGGCAGGCGAGTAATATTTGAAATTAAATTGCTTTAAAGTAAATTTTTTACTCGCCTTATTTGCCTAGGTTGTATTCTTATTTCTTTAACGAGAAGAGTGGCGTAGCGTTACAACAAGCGACACACATGATTTACAGGTGCCTGGCGGCGTGTATGTTATGCTAGAGGACTTTGTAAAATTTTACTTTTATATTCATGCAAACTACAAGTAAGTCTATTCCGGTCACAGCAGCACAAGCGTTGTTGAAAACTTTAAAAGAATCGTTCCCGGTATTTTTGAATAGCGAACCTTTGTCTATCGGCATTGATAAGCAAATTATTGCCAAGATGCCAGACGTAGACCGGAAAGTGTTGCGCATGACGCTCTCTTACCACACGAAATCGTCGCGTTATCTGCAAAAGCTGGCGAAAGCGGAGACACGTTTCGACCTCGAAGGTGGTGCCACAGATCCACTCAATGATACACACCGCGCTTATGCAGTGACGATGCTCAAAGAGCGAGCGCAGAAAAATGCGGCACGGATCAAGGAGCAAGCAGCGTTTGAACGTCAAAAGAAGGCCGAGGCAGAAGAGGCTGAAAACGCGAAGAAGCGGGCAGAAAAATTGAATCAGCTGGCCATGAAATTTGCAAAATAAGATAGTGTCTTTTGATGCGTACTGATGCAAGTAAGCTCAGTTCTCTTCAGGTAGCACCTTCAGACGTTGCTTCTCACCGGATATCACGGTCATTGCATACAACCTGTATGCGTGAGGTTTCTGATCAAACACGCTGAAAAAACCGCAGCCTGATTTGCTGCGGTTTTTAAAAAGAAGCAATATCTTGCCAAAAGTTATTGCATGTGCCATCCATGGCTGACAGTGATGGATTGACCAGTTAGTGCGTTGGTGCCAAAAGCGGCCAAGAACAATGCAGTCTGTGCCACGTCTTGCACCGTCGTAAATTCACCATCAACGGTTTCTTTGAGCATGATGTTTTTGATGACGTCTGCTTCAGAGATGCCAAATTCTTTTGCTTGTTCAGGGATTTGCTTGTCCACGAGCGGTGTGCGAACAAAACCAGGACAAATGACATTGGAACGGATATTGTTTTTTGCACCTTCTTTGGCAACGACTTTTGCGAGTCCAATTAATCCATGCTTGGCTGCGACATACGGCGCTTTCAGTGGGGAAGCTTCGTGGGAGTGCACTGAGCCCATATAAATGACGGTGCCGCCTTTGCCGCTAGCGATCATTGCCCGCATGCAGGCCCGCGTCGTCAGGAATGCACCATCGAGGTGGATCGCGAGCATTTTTTTCCAATTATCCAAGCTCAGTTCGACGATAGGACTGATGATTTGGATGCCCGCGTTACTAATTAAAATATCAATAGTGCCATAAGCAGCAACGGCGTCAGCAACGCCCTTGTCAACCTGTGTCTCGTCAGTGACATTCATCGCAACCGCCATTGCGGTGCCGCCTGACTGTTCAATTTCTTTGGCTGTGGCTTGCGCAGCCTCCAATGCCATATCAGCAATAACAATCTTTGCGCCTTGTTTTGCATATTCAATCGCAATTTCTTTGCCAATGCCACTGGCTGCACCAGTGATCAGAGCGACTTTATCTTTGAGTAACATAAGCATTCCTTTACTTGGTTGGGACGAGGTAATCGTGTACAACCCTACCATAAGGCAGGGTCAGATCGGCTAAAATGTGGACTGCAGAAAGTATTTCCAAGACCGGTAATTGTGCTACCGGCGCTAGCGCGTGCGCATAGAGTTGTAAAGCACCAGGGCCACCCCATGCACCTTTGATCTCAATGTCTGTCAGATTGACTTGTACTAATTCGCAGATGCGCGGCGTACCATCAACATGTGGGATTACTTTGAGTAAGAAATTCGGCGCTTCCATCGATGCTTTGATAGCGGCGTGATCGAGTTGGGTATGTTTGAATCCCATAGTCCCCGTTGCTACTCTGGTATCGCTGTAATCGAGCGTGCCGATCAATGTGTCTTTATGCACTCGCAATTCAGGCTCGCCTAATTTCTTAGGAAAACCCCATATTTCACGTCCACCGGCGATTGGTGGATGGTCGTTGAGGTACATGCTATGAACATATGATCCATGTACACCATCAAGTGTGACTGGAATCACTTGACCTGATTCACAATAATGCCCAAAACCCGTTGAGTCAGGCATGTTAATGAACTCATATTTAACGATAGGCTCTGCGAGTTTTAGTGGTGCTGGGATAATTTTTTCCAGCAATTCTGGATCAGTGCGGTAGCTAATAATGAGATATTCGCGGTCAGTAAAACGATAGGGGCCCGGCGGAAATGCTGGGTTGTGGTAAGGCATGGCAAATGCGTTGGCACGAATTTCTTCTTCAGTCATGGTCACTCTACTCCTGTGGTAGTTCGTGAATGATGAGGCCGGCGTGGGGCGGCAATGGCTGTAACCAGGATTTATGCCGCAGCGCGCGCTTACAGTCGTGGACCCCCGATTCCCAGCGTGTCTGTATCGTACTTGCACTAAAATCGACGTCTTTAAAGTAGTGATCGCCTGGTAATGCTTTCATGATCAGATTGACGACATTGATGGTGTGATCACAACCGAGAGCGAGCAGAGGTGTTAAGGTTTTGTCGTTGCGTTTGGCTGCAGGTAGTTGTTCAGATAAAGTTCTGATCGCTCTTTGCAAATCGTGAATTTTTTGGTGTGCCAATAACTGCTCTCTGGAGCGACTTGCGTACTGGATGTTTTTGTAGCGCGCCATGGCTTCGGAGATTGATTCAGGTCTGGTCTCTGTAGGGTCCCAGAGGTCGATCATGAAACAAAGTGCGTCCTTCTTGTTTCCTTCTTCCAAGAAAATTTCTAGCGGCGAATTTGAATAGACACCACCATCCCAATACGCGTGACCATCAATTTCTACCGGCGGAAAGCCTGGTGGTAAGGCGCCGCTAGCCATAATGTGCTCGGGACGTATGACCTCTTTACTACTATCGAATACGGTACTTTGGCCGTTATCCAAATCGACAGCGCACACACTTAAGCGTACGTCGCCCTTATTGAGATAATCAAAATCGACATATTTCTCAAGTGTGTTTTTTAGCGGTGATGTGTCATAAAAACCAACCTGATTTAAGGGAACCTTGGCGTTGATATTGAGCGCAGCACCTGGTCGTGGTTTGAAAAAACCCTCAACACCATTGATCATGGTTCCCACGGTGTTCATCGTACTGCTGACGTCAACCCAAGGTGTAAAAGAGGGCCAGAAACTGGCCCGATGTGTGGCGTTAGGTGCCAAACTATTCCAAAAGGCGCGGAGTTGAGTTAGTCGTTTTTCTGGTGGATTGCCTGCAATCAGGGCGGCGTTGATCGCGCCGATCGAGGTGCCGATTACCCATTCAATGGGTGTGTGATGTTCATGCAATTCTTGGTAGACACCTGCCTGATAAGCGCCAAGAGCGCCGCCACCTTGCAAAATAAGAACTGTATTTTGATACGTCATGCTGTCCTTTCGGGGGAGTGCAGGATAGCTGTCTATCCAAAATTTTCGATCAAATCGAAGATAGATATTAACTGAAACTTGCAATTAATGTATGACTGTGGTGTGACTGTTTGCGGTAATCGTTGCCGCTTTTAACCGGTCAATATCGCTTCTATATTTTGTGCGACAAGATAAGGAGGCAAAAGAAACGCTGCGCAGATTTCAGTCATCAGTCTTTGATAATGATATGGCGCGACGTTGGTTAAATTTGGAATTTGCCTTGCACTCATTTATACATGTGTATAAACTCATTTTATGAAAGTTCAAAATACGTCAATAAGTACCCGTGACACGCTATTGCAAAGTGGTTTGGCGCTGGTTGCGTTAAAGGGTTTGCGCGGGCTCACGGTACGCGAGCTGGCAGCACATGCGCAAGTGAATTTAGGGAGTTTTGTTTATCACTTCCGGAATCGTGATGCGTTTCTGGCAGAGCTGGTCGAGATTTGGTATCAGCCGATTTATGACCAATTGCGCGAAACAAGCGAAGCCACCGGTGAGGCCTCTGCTTTAATTCGTCTGCAGGCGGCCCTAGGAAATCTGATCGACTTTGTCAGCGTAAATGCTGCGTTTATTAGTCATTTATTTGCAGACGCCTTTGCAGGTGAAGTTGCCGCCCAACAATTTTTGCTCAATTTGCCGTATCGCCATCCACAAATTATTTATCATTTGCTGCAAGACGCGCAGACTGAAAACAGTATTGTAGAAGGTTCTGTTCTGCATTTGATGATTTTTATCATGACGGCGGTGGGTATGCCCATGCTATTAGCTGGGGAAGTGATGCAAGGATGCACATGGTTACCAATGGATGTGCAAAAGATACGCGATTTGATGCGTGACCCAGCTGCCGCAAAACAACGATTAGCGTGGGCGCTGATCGGTATTCAACGTAGTAGTAATTCCAGGGTGACAAAGGATCTCTATGAATAAAAAATTAATAGGTGTTGTGGTCGTAGCGGGTGCAGCTGCTGTGGTGTATTTTGGTTTTTTTGCAAAAAATAAAACGGATAGCGACACCACTATTTATGGCAATGTCGATATTCGAGAGGCAACGCTGGGGTTTCGTACTGGTGGCCGCGTTGCGGAGGTTAAGGTAGATGAAGGCACGATTGTCAAAAAAGGCGATATCCTCGCTAGGTTAGATACAGAGCCACTAAACAATAATTTACAGAGCGCTACAGCCAATGTGGCTGCCTTGGTTGCGCGCAATACCATGATGCATCAGGGTTTTCGGCAGGAGGATATCGAGCAGGCAAAGGCCAAGGTGCTCGCTGCTGAGGCTGCTTTGGCGAATGCCGAAAAACAATTAACCAGACAAGCCGCCCTTGTAGCAGAGCAGGCAACCACTCAGCATTTGCTGGATGATGTCCGTTCAGCGCGCGATCAGGCAAGCGCACAGTTGAAGGCGACGCAACAGCAGGCGCTGGAGATGCAGCGCGGCTATCGCAAAGAAGAAATTGCTGAGTCGGATGCCTTATTGGCGCAGGCACGTGCGAGTCTTGCTAGCGCCCAACTGGCAGTTGCCGATGCCGTGCTGGTGGCGGTCAGTGACGGCATTGTGCTCACAAGAGCTATTGAGGCTGGCACGATGGTGCAAAGCGGCACCGTTGCATTCAATTTGTCGTTGACCAAGCCCGTCTGGGTACGGGCTTATGTCCCTGAGCCGCAGTTGGGCCGCTATCCTGCTGGGACGCACGTCACATTAGAAACGGACTCTCGTCCAGGGAAACCCTATCATGGGACAGTCGGATTTGTATCGCCTGCTGCTGAGTTCACGCCAAAATCAGTAGAAACAACAGACCTGCGCACGTCGCTGGTCTATCGTATTCGCGTCGTCGTAGAAGATGCTGACACGCAATTGCGGCAGGGGATGCCAGTCACCGTTAGGTCTGCACAATGACCGTGGTATCGTCCGCGCAGGCTGTGCCAGTTGCCCAATCAGACCGCGACGCCATCATGATTACTGATCTGGTGAAACGGTTTGAAGGGCAGCATGTGGATGCGATTGCACAAATTCATACCAACATTGCACGCGGTACGATCACTGGTCTGGTTGGGCCAGATGGCGCCGGTAAGACGACCTTTCTAAGGCTGCTGGCGGGACTTTTGCAGCCGACTTCCGGCAAGATCAATATCAATGGCCTCGATCCCTTCACGCAAAGTGATGAGTTGCATGAGCATGTCGGTTATATGCCCCAGAAATTTGGTCTTTATGAAGATTTGAGTGTGATTGAGAACCTGACGTTGTACGCTGATCTGCGTAATGTCACTGGCGCTGAACGTAACGAGAGCTTTACTAAATTGTTGGCATTCACTGATTTGAGTAAGTTTACTGATCGCCATGCGGGTAAATTGTCAGGCGGGATGAAGCAAAAACTAGGGCTTGCTTGTGCTTTGCTAGGGACGCCGCAAGTGCTGTTGCTTGACGAGCCAGGGGTGGGTGTTGATCCTATTTCACGGCGTGAATTATGGAAAATGGTGCGCGAGTTAGCCAAAGGGGGGATGACCGTTTTGTGGAGTACCGCCTATCTGGATGAAGCTGAGTTATGCGACGATGTGCGCCTGATGAGTAATGGCCAGATTCTGGCAAGTGGCGCACCGCAAACTTTAATGAATCAGATGCAGGGGCGATGTCTGCATGTTGCTGGTATCGCTGGTCACAGACGTGACGTGCTGCGCAGGGCTTTACGTTTGCCAGAAGTGATGGATGGCGTGATTCAAGGCCGTCATGTCAGAATTGTTCTGCGCGATAAAGAGAAGCGTCCCGACATGCTGTCGCTCGATGCGGGGCCGGACGCTGAATTGTTAGAAGTCGCACCGCGCCTTGAGGATGCATTCATCAGTGCGCTTGGCGGCGGTCCCGGTGGAGAGTCTGTTCTGGCTTCATTGATGCCAAACTTGTACCAATTGCACCCTGATCGTGGCGAGGCGGCTATCCCCGTCATTGAGTCTCGCGAGTTGACGAAACGCTTCGGTGATTTTGTTGCGACCTATCACGTCAGTTTTAAAGTGGCGCGCGGCGAGATTTTTGGGCTGCTCGGTCCAAACGGTGCGGGTAAATCGACGACGTTCAAGATGGAATGTGGGTTGTTAAAACCGACATCGGGTCAGGCGTTGGTCATGGGTAATAATTTAAAAGACAGTCCTTCTAAAGCGCGTCAGTTACTAGGTTATATGGCGCAAAAATTTTCGCTGTATGCGCAGTTATCCGTGCAGCAAAATCTGGAATTTTTTTCGGGTATTTATGGTTTGTCCGGGACGGTGCAAAAACAAAAAATAACGCAGATGGTAGAAGCATTTGCCTTGCAGCCTTATTTGGATAGCCCAACTGAAAAATTGCCGCTGGGTTTTAAGCAGCGTTTAGCACTCGCTTGCGCTGTGATGCACGAGCCACAAGTGCTTTTTCTGGATGAGCCAACGTCTGGGGTTGATCCGGTCACTCGTCGCGAATTCTGGACGCACATTAATAGTCTAGCTGATAAGGGGGTAACGATCATGGTGACGACCCATTTTATGGATGAGGCTGAATATTGTGATCGTATCGCTTTAATTTATCGTGGCAAGTTATTGGCGCTCGGAACACCAGATGATCTTAAGCGGAAAGTGGTGACACCTGAGCGTCCCAATCCGACGATGGAAGATGCGTTTATCGAATTAGTACTGGAGGCTGATCGATGAGCCGCTATTTTTTTAGTGCTATCTCAACGCGTCGTTTATTGGCATTGTGTCGCAAAGAGACCTACCAGATTGTACGTGACCCTAGCAGTATTCTTATCGCTTTTGTCATGCCGCTTATTTTGCTTTTTGTTTTTGGCTATGGCATTAATTTGGATGCCAATTATCTGCGCGTGGGTTTATTGGTGGAAGACTCGGGTACGGCAGCTTTACAGTTTGAACAAACGCTACGTGCCGGAAATGGCTTTCAGATTCATAGCGGCAATAGTCGTCAGGCATTGATGGCGGCGTTGGTGCGTGGTGAGATCCGAGGCATGATTGTCATTGGCAGCGATTTTTCTTCTAAAGTCCAACAAGGTCAGGGCGCGGCATCGATACAGGTGCTGGCAGATGGTTCTGAGCCAAATACGGCACAATTCGTTTCTGCCTATGTCAGCGGTGCATGGGCGAGATGGCAGCAAATGCTAGCGCAAAATCGTGGATTGCAGATGGGGACGACGATCGCCGTCGAGACGCGTACCTGGTTTAATCCGTCTAGCGTGAGTCGTAATTTTTTAGTGCCAGGTTCGATTGCGGTAGTGATGACGATTATTGGCGCATTGCTGACATCGCTGGTGGTGGCCCGCGAATGGGAGCGTGGAACGATGGAGGCACTGCTGGCAACGCCAGTGACTAAAACAGAACTACTGTTGTCCAAAATCATTCCGTACTACGTGCTTGGTATGGCTGCAATGCTGTTATGTCTGCTCGTTGCGGTGTTTGTTATGTCAGTGCCGTTTCGTGGGTCGTTGTTGGCACTGTTCGGCATTTCAAGTTTATTTTTGGCGTGTGCGCTGGGGCAGGGTTTATATCTGTCGACAGTGATGCGAAATCAGTTCAATGCAGCGCAGGCAGCGCTGACGATCGCTTTTTTGCCAGCAATGATGTTATCTGGATTTGTCTTTGAAATTTCTAGTATGCCACGCTATTTACAATGGCTGACGAGGATTATTCCGGCGCGCTATTTCGCGAATTCTTTGCAGACCCTATTTCAAACCGATCTGGTGACTTCAGCGTTGTATTTGAATGCCTTGTATCTGAGCTTGCTTGGCGTACTTTGGGTTGGTTTAACAGCAGTAAAAACCAAACGGACTTTGGATTAAATGATGATATATCGACTGATTAGGCTCATTCGTAAAGAGCTGCAGGCACTCCTAGGTAGTAAGCAAGGTCGTATGATGTTAATGATGCCAGTGATTCTGCAAACGGCGATTTTCCCTTTTGCGGCAACGCTGGAAGTAAAGAACGCCAGTCTGGCTATCTACAATCAGGATGACGGTAAAGCGGGGCGTGAGCTTGTGGAGCGTTTGTCGCATACCGCCGCTTTTACCCACATCATCATGGTGCACAGTCAGCTTGAGCTCAATCAGATTGTTGATGCCCAAAGTGCCTTGCTGGCGGTGATATTGCCGATGGATTTATCGCGCCAACTCAATGCACATCATCCAGCAAAGATACAGATGGTCGTCGATGGACGACGCTCCAATAGCGGGCAAATTGCCAGTGCTTATGCCTTGCAGGTGGTGAATGATTATGGTGTCGAGGTTGGTGCCAAGCCAGTTGCTAACATCGTCTTACGGAACTTATACAACCCAAATCTTGAGTACAAGTGGCATGTCTTGCCAAGTCTGGTGGCCATTATCACCACAATAGGATGCTTGATTGTGACTGCGTTATCAGTAGCACGTGAGCGCGAGGAGGGGACCTTTGATCAGCTTCTGGTGTCACCTTTAACACCTGCTTACATCATGGCTGGCAAGGCGATTCCTGGCGTGATGGTCGCATGTGTTCAGGGGAGTTTTATTGCTTCGGTAGCACACTGGGTCTATGGCGTGCCTTTTACTGGATCGCTGTTGTTGTTATTCGCTGGGATGATTGGTTACGGACTCGCTCTGGCAGGTGTGGGACTATTCATTTCCTCGATCTCTGAAACGCAGCAGCAGGCCTTTTTGGGTGTGTTCTGTTTTATGACGCCAGCCGTGATGTTATCCGGTTATGTGGCGCCGATTGAAAATATGCCCTTGGTTCTGCAATGGATTGCGCATCTCAATCCATTGACGTATTTCATTTTGATACTCAAGGGTGTGTTTTTGAAAGGGCTGGGTTTTGCTGGCGCATGGCCCTACATCTGGCCATTGCTACTTATCGCCTTTGGTAGTTTGACTTCTGCCTTGCATCTGTTCCGTCGTCACATAGCGTGATTGATCCTGATTGATCCTGATTGACCATTTTTTTTATTATTTGCTTCTTTAAATGAAACCAGCCATGAAACATAACTTATTACTTGTCAGTACAATAAGCATCTGCTTTACCTTTGCTGGTTGCAAAACGGTGGGGCCTGATTACGTCGTTCCTGCTAGCCGTTTGCCAGAAGCGTTTAGCGCGACGACAGCGGGTAATGACGCTGGGTCCGAGCAAATCAAAGAGTGGTGGAGGCATTTTGGAGATGCCGAACTGAGCGCACTGATTGCAGATGCCTTGACGCAAAATCCTGATGTTGCCATGGCAGATACTAGATTACGCCAGTCGCGGGCATTTCAGTCGATCCAGGATTCGGCGACAGCGCCAACTGTTAATGCGACGGGCAGAGTATCAAAAGATACGTTAAGTCAGAACGGTGAACAGTTTGCAAACGTGCCGCTAAAGCATCCACTGGTCGAGTTCACGAACCGTCAAATTGGCTTTGACGCATCATGGGAAATAGATTTGTGGGGACATCAACAACGCTTATCTGAGGCGGCGGGTGCGCGGACCCAAGCTAGTGTGGCCCGAATGCACGATGTGCAGCTGGTGCTAGTGGCTGAAGTAGCGCGAAATTATATTGAGTTCCGTGCTGCACAGCAGCGTTTGCAGTTCGCCATTGAGAATGGTCGGAATTACGATGAATCTCTACGCCTCACACAATTCGCCCGTCAGCATGGGGAGTTGAACCAGTTGGATGTTGAAAGAGTGCAGGCGCAAAAAAACAATTTTCAGGCAAGCTTACCAAATTTTCATCAGACGATGCGCCAGAATATCGTCGCGTTAAGTAATTTGACGACCTTATCACTGACTGAGCTTGAGCAGCGTTTAAGTCATACAAGCGATCTCTTGCCAGTGCCTCCGCCACCTGCTATTGGTATCCCAGCGGATTTGCTGGTGCATCGTCCCGATGTACAGGCCGCAGAGCGTGACTTGGCGGCGGCAAGTGCCGACGTTGGCGTGGCTGTGAGTGATCTTTATCCACGTTTCTCCCTCGGTGGCAATGCGGGCTGGTCATCTATTGGGTCTGATAACTTGCTCCAGAATGCCAGCCGTGGCTGGAGTATCGGGCCGCAATTCACGTTACCGATTCTGAATGGCCAGCGTTTGCAACATCAGATCAAAGCCAATCAAGCGGTATTCGATGGCGCATCTGCAAATTACAAGAAAGTCGTCTTGAATGCGGTCGGTGATGTTGAGCTTGCCTTGTCGCGGGTGGGGCGGAGTGAGGAAAGTCGGCAGCAATTATTAGCCGCCTTACATCTTCAGCAGCAGACACTGAATAGAATCCAGAGGCAATTAACGGTAGGTGAAGTCAGTCGACTTACTCTCATCGAAAACCGTAAGCTTGTTGCGTCACAGCAAGATCAAATTTTGCAAGCGCAAATGCAAAGCTTGAGTGGTTTGATTGCCCTCTATAAAGCACTTGGGGGCGGTTGGTATTGATGCGCGTATCTCTCCTAGAGCGAAACCTGCACCCATTGAAGGGGGGAGTGTTTATTGGTTTTCGGCAAGCTTTTCTCTGCCGTGTTATTCTGTAATTCTTAAATAGTCATTCGGTCGCTTTTTGCTGTTTTTTTTGACTTGCTGCATGCTTATGTATTTACTACTATGTATTTACTGCGATGTATGAGATGCAGACAAAACGCTGACGCCAATGATCGTAGCAATGTTATATCTCAATGCAGAATGACAAGATGGTCGCAAAGACGGTTCAATACTGTAATTGTATTTCGCTGCGCATCAGTGCTGCCTTCTTCGCATTGCATGTGATGCACGATTCTGTCTAGCTTATCAATCAAATAGTCATTCAATGGCAATAAATCGTAGCTAAATTCTTATTTGACAGTCTCCTGCAATACCGCAAAGATCGCCTGCTTTGTTTCATTGTGTGTATCGATGAGATGTTTCAATATGCTTCTGTAATAGAAATGATTCAAGATAGAAGTTATATTCGCGCTATGGTCTTGGTTTTACGTAATGTGAAGCGAGTGGAAAACGTTTTAATTTAGGAATTAACTATGAATTCTTTGTCCTTACGCCAAAAACTCATCGCAATCTGTGTGTCAACGATGATTCTCGGCATGATCGCCGTCGTTATTGCCAATTTTTATACCACCAAGTCGCGCATGTTGGAGTCTATGAATGCGCAAATGTCGCAGCTCTCGCAAAAGAGTGCGGCATCTATCGCCGATTGGGCCAAATCACAAAAGACGGTGGTTTCTTCGTTAAAGTTGGCCGTAGAGTCACCTGATCCCTTGCCTGCAGTCAAAGCGGCGCAAATGGCGGGGGGATTCGATTTGTCGTACATCGGCTATGCAGACAAGCACTTTGTTTTTTCGGAGGAGCGTAAGCGTGCTGCCGATTATGATCCGACTGCCCGCCCTTGGTACAAAAAAGCTTCGCAGATTGCTGGTCCCGTTTTGACTGCACCTTATACCAGTGCGAGTACAGGTAAATTATTGGTTACTTTTGCTGAAGCAGTCGGTATTAGTGGTCAAGCGAGTGCAGTTGTTGCCTCGGACGTATTGCTTGATTCAGTCATTAATAGTGTGAATGCGATTAAACCCACACCTGACAGCTTTTCATTTCTCGTTGATAAGAGTAAAGGAAATATCATTGCCCATCCGAACAAGGATTTGATATTAAAACCTTTGAAAGATATCGATGAGGGCTTGTCTGTTGATAGCTTGGAAGATATTGCCAAATCGGGTGGCGGTAAAGAAATGCGCCTCAATGGACGCGCTGGCTTGTTGTACATGACACCGATCGACGGCACTGATTGGATGTTAGTGATTGTGTTGGATAAAGCGCAGGCGACGCATGTGCTTGATGCGTTGTTAGTCTCCTCCGCAATTACGGCGATTGTGTTGTCGATTGCTGCTTTCGTTATTCTGACTTTCCTGATCACTCAGTCTCTCAAGCGTATGGAAACTGTCCGAGACGCGATGATTGATATTGCATCGGGTGACGGCGATCTCACGCGACGTTTGAATGAAGATGGACAAGATGAGTTGGCGCAAATTTCAAGTGCGTTTAATCGCTTCGTCGATAAAATCTCTTCTGTGTTATTCGAAATTCGTCACGCCAGTGAATCAGTCAAGGGTGCTTCTGGCGAAATCGCTGCTGGCAATGCTGATCTGTCATCGCGTACTGAAATGCAGGCGGGATCGTTGGAAGAAACATCAAGCACCATGGAAGAGCTAACGTCGACTGTTAAACATAATGCCGATAATGCGCGTCAGGCAAATCAAATGGCACTGGCTGCTTCTTCAGTCGCGTTATCTGGCGGTGAAGTCGTGGCACGCGTGGTGGAAACCATGGGCTCGATTAAAGATAGCTCACGGAAGATTGTTGATATTATCGGCGTCATTGACGGTATTGCGTTTCAAACCAATATTCTTGCGCTCAACGCTGCTGTTGAGGCGGCTCGCGCGGGTGAGCAGGGCCGTGGTTTTGCTGTCGTTGCTTCTGAAGTGCGTAATCTGGCGCAACGCTCTGCTGGTGCCGCAAAAGAAATCAAAGAGTTGATCGGTGATTCCGTTGCGAAAGTTGATGTAGGTAGCGCATTGGTGGACGATGCAGGTAAAAACATGGAAGAGATCGTTCAGGCGATTAAGCGCGTTGCCGATATCATCGCTGAAATTGCGTCTGCCAGTGAAGAGCAAAGTACTGGCATTGGTGAGGTGAACGGCGCCATTGCTGACATGGATGATATGACTCAGCAAAATGCAGCATTGGTTGAGCAGGCCGCTGCCGCAGCGCAAAGTTTGCAACAGCAAGCACAGAATTTAGCGAGTACTGTTGCTGTCTTTAAACTGGACTGACACCGTATTAAACAGATGGCCTTAAAAAACCCGCGAAAATCAGATTTCGCGGGTTTTTTATTTGGCTATGATTACTTTTCGCGCTTGTTAGCTTGCCTGTTTCCTAGGTTGGCGTAGTAAGAGGTAGCTCAAGATGCCGAGAATAATTCCCCAACACGCAGCGCCTAACCCCATTACGGTGATATTGGATGCCGTGACAATAAAAGTAATGAGTGCTGGTTCCCTTTCGGTAGGGTTTTCCATCGCGTTGCTCAGGCCATTTTGTATTGCGCCCAACAACGCTAGTCCAGCGATAGTCGTCACTAATGCGTGTGGTAGTAGTAAAAACAAGCTTTTGAGTGAGCCAGCAAAGCAGCCAATCAAGATATAAAAAATCCCACATGCGATACCTGCTATCCAGCGCTTCTGGATTTGATGATGCGCCTCTGGCCCAGTGCAAATGGCGGCGGTAATCGCAGCCAGATTGATGCCATGGGAGCCAAATGGTGCAAGTAAGAGGCTAGTGATGCTGGTAATACTAATTAATTGACTAACAGGTGCTTTTTCAAACCCTGCAGCGCGTAGGACGGCGATCCCTGGGACCTGTTGACCCGTCAGACATAACAGCGCCAAAGGTAACCCGAGACTGATGATGGCGTTGAATGAAAACTGCGGTGTAGTCCAGACAGGCGTGGTGAGTGCTAACGACCATAGTCTGGTTTCGTTGCCGAGATGGATGATAGGCGGGTTGCCCCATCCAAAAAGGATGCTGAGCAAGATGCCTGTTAGCAGTGTTAGTACAATCGCGTAACGCGTTGATCGACGCTTAAAAAGTAAGTAAGCGAGAAATAATGTCGCAGTCAGTATCGGCGCTCCTGAGACCTCGCTGCGTGCATTGGCAAAAATATCAACACCAAATCTGAATAAAATTCCTGCTAGCATCGCCGCGCATAAACTCTTTGGTATCGCTGACATGATCTTTTGAAATGCACCCGTTATACCGATAATGAAGGCCAGTGCCGCTGCGACGACGTAGGCGCCAATTGCCTCTTGGTAGGGAACCGTCATTAGTCCGGTCACAAGCAATGCTGCGCCGGGCGTATTCCAGGCGCAGATGACGGGGATCTTGTAACGATAGCTTAAACCGACGCCGCATAGTCCTGACCCAACCGAGACCGCCCATAGCCATGAACTACTCAATGCGTCACTCAGATGCGCCGCTTGTGCTGCTTGTAGCATGAGTAGCATGGGCCCAGCATAGGAAATTAAGACAGCAATCATCCCTGCCACAACTGCTGGGAAGTAGTCTTTGATGAGATAAGAAAAATGCGTACTTCTTACGTTCGCATCGACGGCGGGGGAGGGAGGTGTTTTCATAGCGACAGTATAGGTAACGGTGAATTGCTGTTTGCGCACAGCCGACCTGTAGTTTATGCTGTACAGATTCTACAAAAATGGATCTGTTATGCAGTACAGTTATCGTCAGCTTGCGGAGCAGGTGGCGCAGTCTATTCAAACGTCCCAATATCACATTGGAGAACGTCTGCCTTCTGTTCGGTCATTTGCAATGCTGCACGGTGTGAGTGTATCGACGGTGATTCGTTGCTACCGCTACCTTGAAGGTCAGGGATTGGTTGAGGCGCGTGCTAAGTCTGGGATATTTGTCTCGGATTGGAAAATGCGACAGTCGGGTCGTTCAGGGATGAATCTGCAGCGACATTCAAAACAACACTCACAGCAACAGCTACCGCAACGCGATCAGGATGAGCCAAGACCCGTTGCTTACGATAAGTTGCGTTCATTGCAGCACAGAATGTCGGAGCTGTATTCGCTTACTGAGCAGCCCTTGCATTGGGGTTTGCATCTCGCTAGTGCAGCGCCAGAGTGGTATCCGACCACGGAGTTGGCAAAAATTGCGCAACGCCTGCTCCGGCAACAGCCTGAAATGCTTGGTGCATATCCAACAGGTTCTGGCTTGCCCGCATTTAAGGACCAATTAGTGCAATGGCTGGCGACCTTGAGTGTTGATGTGCAGCCAGCGGATTTGTTGGTCACAAATGGTTCTACGGAGGCGTTGAGTATTGCCTTGCGTGCCGTAGCGCAGGCGGGGGATGCCATTGTTGTTGAGTCGCCAGTGTATTTTGGGTTGCTGCAAGTAATCGAAAATTTGGGTATGCGCGCCATTGCCGTGCCGTGCACTGAGGATCAGGGAATGAGTATCGAAGCCTTAGAATATGTCCTTGACCATCAGTCTGGCATCAAAGCAATTGTGGTCATGCCGAATTTTCAGAATCCGCTGGGATGCTGTATGCCGGAGAAAAATAAAAAACGCTTATTGCGTCTTGCCGAGCAATTTGATGTTGGCATTATTGAAGATGATGTGTTTGCCGATGTCTCCCCTTTTTCTTCACGCATAGAACGTCCACAACCTTTAAAGGCGTGGGACAAGCATGGGAGAGTGATTTATTGTGGTTCATGTAGTAAAAGCATGGCGCCTGCATTTAGAATCGGTTGGGTAGCGGGTGGTCGGTTCCATGCGAGGGTCGCTGCGCTCAAGCTGAGTCATTCCTTGGTCACGCCATTGTTTGAGCAGGCGGTGCTGGCAGAGTTTATGCAAAGTGGTGCAATGCATAGCCATTTGAGAAAGTTGCGTGAACGCCTGACGTCAAATGTTCCCTTAGCAGTCAACGCTGTTAAAACGTATTTTCCGTTAGGGACGCAGCTCATCAGTGGTGCGGGTGGTTGGTGGTTGTGGCTGGCGTTGCCTGAACAGGTGGATACGTTGATCTTGTTGCGTCGCTCAGTTGCTCTTGGTTTGTCATTTACGCCGGGCGTATTATTTTCGAATGCGGACAAATTCTCACATTATTTACGTCTGAATATTGCCCGACCTTGGGGGCGAGACATGGAGCGAGGCTTGAAATTGCTGGGTGAGCTCACGTATGAATTGCTGTAGAGGACGTAAGAGGTAATGCGATAAATAGGGTTCAGCCCTTAGCCGATTCCGAATAAGAATGCCCCAAAATTTGTCCTTTCAGAATTAATTTTCATTTTGCTCTAGAATTGCCCTCAATCTTCATTCAGAGAGGACATTCTGGCACTATTTGCTAGTCATTGATGCCCTCTGCAGGAAGTTCATAGATATGGGAAGTCACATTCCCCGAATTGAGGTCAGTAATGTCAGTATCACCAAACCATTCTCATGCCACAGAGTCAACGTCTGTTGCGCAGTCAGCACCATTGCCCATGTCAAATGGCGCGCACCACAGCATGCCAATGATTCGCACCTGGATGACTTTCTTGCTTGCAGTTTCCTGCGGTTTGATTGTCGCTAACCTTTATTACGCGCAGCCATTAGTTGGTCCGATTAGTCAGGCGCTTGGTCTTGACCCTAAAGCGTCTGGGTTAATTGTGACACTCACGCAAATTGGTTACGGTATCGGATTGCTTTTAATCGTGCCGCTGGGTGACTTAATTGAAAATCGCAAGTTAATTCTTGGAACGATGGTCATAGGTACCGTAGCGCTGGTCTCTGCAGCGACGGCGAGCACGCCGTTACTTTTCTTGGCTTCCGCTTTTTGTATTGGTGTTGGCTCCGTTGCGGTACAAATCTTGGTGCCGCTGGCGGCGCATATGGCACCTGAGGCGATTCGCGGGCGAGTCGTCGGTAACGTCATGAGTGGGTTGATGATGGGTATCATGCTGGCCCGTCCGGTGGCTGGTTTCATTACGCAGATATCGTCGTGGCACGTGGTGTTTTATGTCTCTACCGTGATCATGGTCTTGTTAGCGCTCGTCTTGTCGCGTGCCTTACCACAACGAGTTCCAGTTGCCAGGTTGCACTATGTTGATTTGCTAAAATCAATGTGGCACCTAGCACTTCACACGCCGCCATTACGCCGTCGGGCGATTTATCATGCATGCCTGTTTGCTTCGTTTAGCATGTTCTGGACGACAACGCCATTGTTACTGGCGGGGCCAGAATTCCATCTTTCGCAGGCAAGCATTGCTTTATTTGCGTTGGCGGGTGTTGCTGGTGCTGTTGCTTCACCGATTGCGGGACGTCTCGCAGACAAGGGCTGGACGCGTCCCGCTACGTGCGTGGCGATGCTGTGTGTGGCGGTGGCTTTTTTGATGACGCATATTGCTCCTTATGGTTCGCCGTGGGCGCTGGGGCTGCTAGTCGTTGCCGCGATCGTGCTCGATTTTGGCGTATCAGGGAATCTTACCTTGGGACAGCGGACTATCTTTGCACTGGGGGCTGAACATCGTTCACGCTTGAACGGTATTTATATGGCGACGTTTTTCATGGGGGGCGCGGTCGGCTCAGCGGTAGGTGCTTGGGCGTATGCCTATGGTGGCTGGTGGTTGGCGTCGTGTTTTGGGTTTTCATTGCCCATCATCGCGCTGATCTATTTTGCAACCGAGTAGGTTGGCCATAGCAGTATCTTCCATGTTCCGTTTCTCGGCCACTTTATCCTTATTTAAATCGAAAACGTATTTGCCAGATCATTCGCTCTTTATTGCATCGGTCAGCGAGTTGGTTTGGTCCGTTTATTTTGGTTGGGGAAGCGTTGAATTAATTTGTTTGTGATTTTCAGTACGCGTTTCCAGAGCGACGATGTTTGGCGGCCAGCGCGCCGTTTTGCATCTTCTTCTTTGATCTTCTCGGTTGGATCAAGCAAGGGAACCCCTTTGACTGTCAATTCATTGTCGTCGTGACTTCTGGTTATTTGCTCAGTCTGATGACTTATCATGCCATCACTTAAATGATACGCGGCAATGGCTGCGGTGATAGCGGGGTTGCTCAACATGTCTGTGGCGTAGTTGGTTGCTATTGGTGCTTGCGGCGGATTGTTAGAGCCTGTCTGGGCGATGTTATTCTGAGTGATAGAAGGTGGTGCACTGGGCGTTGATTGTGCAAGTTGTGCTTGGTTGATTTCGTTTGTCACTGAATTGGCATTTTCGACCGCAATTGCACTCAGTAGTGCTTCGCTACTCAATGTGGTCTGAAATTCGGCACTAAGTAGGGTTTCAGTTGCATTTTGTAGCGCTGTATTTTGTAGTGGGGTAGTGGCGGGATAATTGATCGGCGTGTTTGCACTCTTTGTCGCGGCGACTACGTCGAGTTGTCTTAACGCGTTTTCTTGTGTCGTTACTTGTAGGGTGTTTGCCGCATTGATTTGAGTTTGTGTGTTGGGTTGAAGCAAGCTTTGGATGCGTGCCAGCGTAGACAACTCCACCACGCTTCCCGCTTCTGTTGTCGGATGAATGACTTGCGACAGAGCGTGAGGTGACGGCGTTAGTGAGACACTGCTAACCGGGGTTGTTGGTTGCAGAGGTGGAATAGTTGACGTGCTCATATCATTCTCCGAATGATGATTTCTATCATTAACGGCACTTGATGCAACTAGTTGAGTGCATAGGTAAAACAAACTTTAACAATGCAGTCAATAACAGTGATGATGCCACTTCGAACGTAACTTTTGCCTTTATTGAGGGCAATAAAAAACGATGGCTGTCTGAAGATGTTACTGGGTCGTAAGTTATATCAAGATTTTCCTCGGTCTTACAAGTAGTGGCCTCACGAGAGGTCTCTTGTCTAGCCCGAGGATGCGCTTTGATTACTTTTTGTTCTTACTTGATGCGCGATTTTCTATGTCGACTTCTTGTATTGCTTCGGCAAATTCTGAAATATCTTCAAAACTTTTATAGACAGAAGCGAAGCGGATATAAGCGATTTTATCGAGGCGTTTGAGTTCGCGCATGACCAGTTCACCCAGTTGTACGGACATGATTTCACGCTCACCACTGGCGAGCAATTTCTCTTCGATACTTTGTACGGCATTATCGACCGCCTCTGCTGATACAGGGCGTTTACGTAATGCCAACATCAAGCTTGCGCGTAATTTTGCGGATTCGTACTCTGTGCGGCTACCATTCTTTTTGACGATAACCGGCATAATCAATTCGATCCGCTCATAGGTCGTAAAGCGCTTATCACATTGCGCGCAACGGCGACGGCGGCGCATAACGTTACCTTCTTCGGAAACGCGGGTATCGATAACTTGAGTGTCGTCGTGATGGCAGTAGGGACATTTCATGTAGGTACTGGTGTCTTTCTAGTTTTATTTTTCAGTATATACGATCTGTTGAACTTAATAAAACGCCACTCAAGGAGTGGCGTTTTGATTCGTGTAGCGTTATTTTACTTCGCGTAGACAGGGAAAGCAGATGTCAATTTTTTGACTTCTTCTTTCACCCGTTCAATCGTCGCTGCATCGTTTGGATTGTCCAGCACGTCAGCAATCAGGTGACCTACTTTGATCGCTTCGGCTTCTTTAAAACCACGTGTCGTAAATGCTGGGCTACCCAGGCGAATCCCAGAAGTGACCATTGGTTTTTGTGGGTCGTTCGGGATGCCGTTTTTGTTGCAAGTCATGTGTGCAGAACCCAGAATTGCTTCAGCTTCTTTACCAGTTAGACCTTTTGGACGCAAATCAACCAACATCACGTGTGATTCTGTACGACCGGAAACGATACGCAGACCACGCTCAGTCAGTGTTTGTGCCAGTGCGGCAGCATTTTTAACGACTTGTTCTTGATACGCTTTGAATTCTGGTGTCAGTGCTTCTTTGAAAGCAACTGCTTTACCAGCAATCACGTGCATCAGTGGGCCGCCTTGCAAGCCTGGAAAGATCGCAGAGTTGATTTTTTTTGCGATCGCTTCGTCGTTAGATAAAATGATACCGCCGCGTGGGCCGCGCAAGCTCTTATGCGTTGTTGAAGTGACGACGTCCGCAAATGGAACTGGGTTAGGGTACACGCCAGCAGCGATCAGGCCAGCATAGTGCGCCATATCAACCATAAAGTACGCGCCAACTTCTTTAGCGATTTTGCTGAAACGCTCAAAATCGATACGCAGTGCAAATGCAGATGCACCAGCGATGATCAGTTTTGGTTTGGATTCACGGGCCAGTTTTTCCATTGCATCGTAGTCGATGTCTTCATTCGCATCTAAGCCATAGGAAACAACATTGAACCATTTGCCTGACATATTTAGTGGCATGCCGTGTGTCAGGTGACCGCCTTCAGCGAGGCTCATGCCCATGATGGTGTCGCCTGGGTTCAGCAAAGCGAAGAATACGCCTTGATTTGCCTGGGAGCCGGAATTTGGCTGAACGTTAGCAAAATTAGCGCCAAACAATTGTTTCAGACGATCAATAGCGAGTTGCTCAACGACGTCAACATGTTCGCAGCCACCGTAGTAACGTTTGCCTGGGTAGCCTTCAGCATATTTGTTGGTCAACTGGGAGCCTTGGGCTTCCATGACTGCTGGAGACGTGTAGTTTTCAGAGGCGATCAGTTCGATGTGCTCTTCCTGGCGATGGTTTTCCAGTTGGATGGTTGCGAACAATTCTGGATCGATATTGGCGAGTGTATGGTTTTTAGCAAACATGGCTTTCCTGATTTTCCTGTTAATGTAAAAAACGAGATTGGTGATTGTTTTCTATGAGGTGTCAGTCGGACGTGGTCGTAGAGTGGCAGCCTCACAAATTTACCATCAGGCTACCCAGGCGCACGGCTGAGGTCTTTCGACCTCGAAATCTCACGCTTCCCGATGGATATCCATCTTTTGTTGACGATCTATATAGATCGGTCATCGTTTTCGCCAGTCACGTGAGACGAAATGGTGCGTAGATTTTACGTGATGCCTTATGAATGGGCAAGTGTGGCGTACGATCTTTTCTTTGGTTGTGGAATCTACTTAGTGAACTAGTAAGGGGGAAATTGTCAAACGTGATCGGAAGATGTGTCGTGATTGCTTTCTTTCTGCCTTTTTTTTGCGTGGGTAACGCATGGATTGGTGTGCCGTTGACGTAAGTAATGGTGCTCCAATTTAGCTGCGATACCAAAAAGCACTTAGAATAGCAGCAGTTAAATGCTCATTGCTTGTTAATTATTGTCTTAAAGGAAATTGTATGATCGTATTAGTTACCGGCGCAAGTTCAGGATTCGGCGAAGAAATAGCAAGAAAATTCGTGCGTGGAGGGCATCGTGTCATTGCTGCGGCGCGTCGCCAGGACCGTCTGGCTGCTTTGCATGCAGAGTTAGGTGATGACTTATTGCCAGTCGAGCTCGATGTCACCAATAAAGTATCAATTTCAAATGCACTTGCTAGTTTGCCACCGGCATGGAAAAACATTGATGTTTTGGTCAATAACGCCGGCCTTGCATTAGGGACTGAACCCGCGCATCTAGCATCTCAAGATGAATGGGATACGATGATCGACACGAATTGTAAAGGCTTGGTAACGATGACGCGTACCATTTTGCCTGAGATGGTGGCGCGTAATACGGGAATGATCATTAATATCGGCTCTATTGCTGGTTCAACGCCGTATCCAGGCGGTAACGTCTATGGAGCAACAAAGGCGTTTGTTGACCAGTTCACTAAGAACTTACGTGCCGATATGGTCGGTACAGGGGTACGGACAACAAATATCGCACCTGGACTGTGTGGGGGAACTGAGTTTTCAAATGTGCGCTTCCGGGGCAATGATGATGCGGCAGCCAAAGTCTACGAAGGTACCGTACCGCTGACAGCAGTTGATATTGCCGAGACTGCGTACTGGATTGCGACATTACCCGCTCACGTGAATATCAATTACATCGAAATGATGCCGACTTGTCAGGGTTTTGGTCCGTTGACTATTAAGCGTCAAGCTGTCTGAGGATTCGTGTTTTTTATCAGTGATGAATAACAATAGTTATTGATACTGGCGGGGAGTATCTTTAAAGATCATTTATCTGTCATGGATTTAGAAGTAAAATGACTGATACTCCTTTTTAGTAGCAAAATACCAAACAATGTCAGAAATATTTAATTGGAATGCTCGGATCTACTACGAAGACACCGATGCGGGTGGTATCGTGTTTTACGCCAACTATCTGAAATTTTTTGAGCGAGCTCGTACCGAATGGCTGCGAGCCGCCGGTGTTAGTCAGCAACAAATGAGTCAAGAGCATCAGCTTATGTTTGTCGTTAAGTCGACTGCTGTTGAATATCACTCTCCCGCCAGGCTCGACGATGAACTAAGACTGACTGTTGTGGTCGAAAAGCTAGGTAGAGCGTCGGTGCAATTTATTCAAGAAGCGTGGTGTGGTGAGCGTTTGCTGACAACCGGAAAAATCAAGGTGGGGTGTGTTGGGGTAGAGAGTTTGCGCCCGGCACCGATCCCTGGTGTTATATTGGCAAGCATCTCTGTCTAATCCAGCTAGTTCAGTGGTGCGTCAGTGATGTAAGGGCCTTTGTCTTGTCATTGATTGTTCATGTCGTTCTTTATTTGTTTTTCTTTATTGTTCTCTTTTCGATTTTATGACTGCTACACAAGATCTTTCATTTTTAAGCCTGATTGGCAACGCATCTATTTTGGTGCAACTGGTGTTGGTACTTTTGTTAGGGGTGTCTCTGACGAGTTGGACATATATTTTTAGCAAAATGTTCGCGATCAAAAAGGCGCGTGCGCAGACGGAGCAATTTGAGCGTAACTTCTGGTCTGGTGGCAATCTGCTTGAGTTATACCAAGAAGCGGTGAGCAATCGTAGGAATGCCAGTAGCAAAATGGGAGCGATGGAGCGCATTTTTGAAGCCGGTATGAGCGAGTACCAAAAAGTCAAAAATGCCAATAAAGTATCGTTGGATGCTGGTGCGATGCTTGACGGTGCACGTCGTGCGATGCGGGCTGCGTATCAGCGTGAGATGGACTTATTAGAGTCGCATCTGTCCTTTTTAGCGTCGGTCGGTTCGGTTTCTCCTTACATCGGGTTGTTTGGTACTGTCTGGGGGATTATGAATTCCTTCCGTGGTTTGGCAAATGTCCAGCAAGCAACGTTGGCTGCAGTAGCACCGGGTATTGCAGAGGCGTTGATTGCGACGGCGATTGGTTTGTTTGCAGCAATTCCTGCTGTGCTAGCGTATAACCGTTATTCTCATGATATTGACCGTTTAGCGATCCGCTTTGAAACTTTTATTGAGGAATTTTCTAATATTCTTCAACGTCAATCACGCTAAGTAGTGAGTGAGCATGAGTTATCTGCGTGGCGAACGTAAACGCAAATTTAAGGCGGAAATCAACGTCGTTCCTTACATTGACGTCATGTTGGTGCTGTTGATCATTTTTATGGTCTGTGCACCAATGACAAATCCGAGCGTGATTAATTTACCGACAGCAGGTCAGTCAACACAACCGCCATCGTCTTACATAGAGATCTCCATTGTCAAAAATAATACTTGGGCTATTGCCATCAAAACGAAAGCGGAAGCTGGCGGAAGTAATGCTGCTGAAGACAAAGAAGAGACGTCGGATCGCGATAAGTTAATGCAGAAATTGCGTGAATATCATGCTGCCAAACCGGATATGGCGGTGCTGGTGTCGGCAGATAAAAAAGTCGAATACGACAATGTAGTACAAGTCATTTCGGACGCCAAAAAAATTGGCTTTAGTCGCGTTGGTTTAGCGACCAAATAGCGCTGATGGCATTAGTAACTTTCCCCTCGCTTCTGACTCTCCTGATTGTAGGTCTGGTGAGTGCATCTGGATGGGCGGGGGAAATATTGACGTCAGACCCAGCGCAAGTGACCGCATCAGGACAATTTACGCCCGTGCTAACGTCGGCTGCTAAATCGATTGCTGAATCGGATGTTGTTTCGTCTGAAAAAGCTGAGGAAGCCACATCTTCTTCTGGTAGTTCGGCTAGGTTGAGTGGCAGCTTTCGTTTGCAAGCAGCAAAGACTGACTGGTCCTTGTTGCTAAGAGAGCATATACCGGAATTTGCACCTAACCCCGAACCACAAAATATAACGCCATCGCTGATCAGGCGTATGCGCCAGGATATCAGCGATATTTTGGCGACAGAGGGGTACTTTTCACCACAGATTCAGTTTGAAAACGTCGATGAAGTCGCATTGCGTGATGCGCGATCCGATGCTGATAAAATCATTCATGTCAATATTGATGTTGGTCCTCGGACAAAAATTACCAGCGTCAATATTCAGTTCGAGGGAGCGCTAAAACAGGCGGTTGATGCAAATCAGTCCCCGGCGATTCAGAGACGCAATGACGCACTCAAAGCGTGGAGCCTCAACACTGGCGATGCATTCCGAGAAGATGACTGGAGTAAATCCAAAAATCAATTAACAGAAGCATTGCGTACAAATGTCTACGCGGCTGCAAAATTAAGTCAGAGCGATGCCAATGTTGATGCTGATTCTGCGACAGCGTTACTAGATGTCACTGTCGACAGTGGGCCCGTGTTTAGTTTTGGTCCATTGCAGGTCACAGGTTTAAAGCGTTATCAGCGTTGGATTCTAGATCGCTATCAGCCCCCACGTGAGGGTGACCTTTACTCGCGTGCGCGGTTATTGGAATTTCAGCGTGCACTACAAAACTCTCCGTATTTTGCCTCTGTTGCTGTTGCTATTGAAGCCGATCCAGAAAAGGCGCAAGGTGTGCCGATTAACGTAAACCTAGTAGAGCGCAAACCGCGTGATCTCAGTTTTGGTCTGGGTTACAGCACTAATACCGGCTTTCGTAGTGAAATCGCGTATCGCGATCGCGATATCCTGAGTCAAGCATGGGATTTGCGTAGTGCAATTCGCATAGAGCAAAAACGCCAAGTGGGCTACGCAGATATTTATTTGCCACCGCATGACAATAAACTTGATTCATTTGGTGTGATTATTGATCGAGAAAATCTCTCTGGTGTTTTGACTGTAAAACAGGCGGTTGGTGTCAAACGCACTACCACCAACGGCCATGTTGAGCAGCGTCTAGGAATTAATTTAGTCCACGAAAAAATTACCATCGAAGGTGTAAGTGCACAGGTAAGTAAAGCTCTCGTTGCGAACGTTGGGTGGACATGGCGTGATGTGGATGACACCTTCGCGCCGCGCAAGGGGGAAATTTACCAATTAGATTTGGCAGGTTCGGAAAAAGCCCTGCTCTCAGATCAGCGCTTTTTACGCGTGTATGCAAAATATCAGCGCTGGATACCAGTAGGACACGCTGACAATGTCATCTTGCGCGCTGAGGCTGGTCAGGTGTTTTCGGGAGGGGGTAATGGTGTGCCAGAAGATTATCTGTTTCGAACGGGCGGTAGTTCAACTGTTCGTGGTTATTCTTACCAGAGTCTGGGCGTAGAGCAGGGGACGGCAGTGACAGGCGGACGTGTCATGACGGCAGCTAGTGCCGAGTATGTGCATTGGCTTGATACCACCTGGGGTGTGGCAACTTTTGTCGATGCAGGTGACGCATCCGATAACTGGAAAAGTCTCAAAATGGTTGAGTCTGTTGGTGTGGGTGGACGTTACCGGACACCGGCAGGGCCGATTGCCCTTGATCTTGCCTATGGCCGTCAAACCAAAAAATTACGGTTAGACTTCTCTATTGCGATTGCGTTCTGATATGGAAAATCATTCGCCACAGCCAGTCGCCGACAACGAGACCCCTGTTCAGGAGCGTCAGGGTTTTCGTCTCAGGAACTTATTGTTTTCCGTTTTATTGGGCTTCGTTCTATTGCTGGCTGGTGTCGTCTATTGGGCTGGAAAAACTGAAAGTGGGACAAAGGTCTTATTCTCTGCATTACATTACCTGACGGCGGGAAGTCTTACTGCCAACGATATACATGGCTCTGTAGGCGACGATCTAGAGGTAGCGCAACTCTCATTTCATACTGCGACGATTAAAATAGAAGCACGTGGTATTCATCTCATTTGGCAACCGCTTGCGTTGTGGCATCAACAGTTTCTGATCGATCGTTTTTATGTGACTTCGCTTCTGGTTGCCAGTAAGTCTGATAATTCACCAGCAACGATGCCGCAACGACTGGCGTTACCATTGGATCTGTCGGTGAAAGACATGGCACTTGGTGAGTTAGTGGTTGCTGACTTGCTGGAGCATGATCAGCAGAGGGACGTGGTGAAACTCAGTGCTTTAACGGGACAACTCAGTTTTCATCAAGGACAATATCAGACGAATGTGTCTCTCAAGTCTCCTTGGGGAGATATCAAAGTGCGCTCGTTAAATCTGGATGCGACATTACCCTACGCACTGCAAGGTGACGCCACATGGTCGGGGCAGGTGTTGGTAGATAAGCCTGCTGTCGACGTGGCGGTTGCTGCAAGTGGTAATTTGCAGTCTTTGAAGCTGAAATTGCAAGCACAGTTAGCGCAGCTAGTCGTGGCAGATGGGCAGAATAAAGATCACCGCATCAGCACTGATACGAGCGCTTTGCGAGGGAGTGCAAGTGCTACATTGTCACCCTTCGGCCAACAAGTTGTGACGCAATTAGATATTGATATTCACCATCTGAATCCAGCGGTATGGGCCGCTTTCGCACCTTCAGCTGATTTAAACGTGGTCCTCAGTGCTCATCCTGATGCAGGGCAAAAAAACAAAACGGATCTGCTGATCGGTCAGTTGCACGCAGTTAATCATGCCGCTGCACCGTTCAATATGAATGGCTTGCCACTGACTCAAGTTGATACGCAGTTTGTATTGCAACGCACTGATTTACGTTTATCTGGCCTGCAGATTGCCGTGGCGGGAAATGGTTCAGTGCGAGGTGTGGCACATATCGATTGGCAAACTGCAGACCCCCGCGCTGACGCCAGAATTGAAGTAAGTAACGTTGATTTAGTGAAAATCGACGAGCACTTGCGGCAGACAAAAATTACTGGCGAGGTAACGGCCCAGACACACGAGAAAGAAAATATTCAGGTTCAGGCACAACTGCATGATGTCGGCACGCAGCTCAATATTGATCTGAATTACGATATGCATCAGCAACTGCTGAATTTAAAACAAATCAAATTGGTTTCTCAGGATTCACATATTGACAGCCAAGGGGATATCTCATTTGCCGGCAATCAGGCTTTTCATTTAAAAGGCGTCGTAAGTAATTTTAATCCTGCTAAATGGCTGGCAGTGCCATCTGGTCGCTTGAATGCGGATTTTAGCTCGACCGGGCAGCTACTTCCTGATCTTAGTTTATCTGCGACCGTGCCACATTTGATGGGGCAATACGCTGGTAAAACAGTGCAGGGCAATATGGACCTCCAATGGCATGCTCGGCAAGTGCAGGTGCATCAGTTAGATTTGCATTGGGGAAGTAACGCCGTGAATATGCAGGGCGCATGGGGCGGTGTTAACGATGCGCTGAAAGTGCAGTTGGATGCACCGCAACTCGCTGAACTCAATGAATTAACCGCATTGCTAAGCAATAACCAATTAGCATTGGATGGCGATGTCAAAGCTAACCTTGTTTTGCAGGGGGCAATTTCTGAGCCTGCTGGTCAATTAACGATGCAGTCTAGTCATCTGCAAGTCTCGAAGTTACGGCAAATTTATTCGGTCAGTGATGTTGCTGGTAAGGTGAGTTTGTCGCCGGCGGCAGATGGTGTGGTTGAAGGTGACATTGTTGCGCGACATTTACGCGCCGATGCCAGTTCTATCGCGGATCCTGAGGATAAAATTGAGCAACTCACATTGCATGTTAACGGTCACCGTACTGCGCATCAAATTTCAGTCGCGTTGCAACTCCCTGAGCAGCGTACTATCTCAGCGCAGTTCAGCGGTGGATTACGGGCCAAGTCCGCAGGGAAGGCGGATCCTCAAGGTTGGGATGGCCGGTTGCAGTCTTTGCTTTTGCATGGGAAGACCGACGCCCGTTTAATGAATTCCAGTGTCGTGAGTATTTCCCCCGACAAGGTCAGTATGGGAAGTATGTACCTAGAGAGTAGCCTAGGTAATTTCTCTCTGGAGCAACTTGAATGGACGCCTCAGGCACTCAAGACAAACGGACATGTGAATGGCGCAAAAGTGACTGATCTCGTCAATCTCTTTAAGCCCCAGTATGCGTTGACAGGTGGTCTTAAGTTAAATGCGGATTGGAATATTCAGCTAGGTGACATCGCTCGCGGCGAAGTCAATATTCAAAGGCAAAGCGGTGATTTGCGTTTTAATGACCCTGATGGCACAGGAACGCCGATTCCGTTAGGGATCAGTCATATGCAAGCGCAATTGCGTATCGGCGGTCTGGTCGCTGGTACAAATGGACAACGTATGGCGCTCACCTTGGATGCTGATGGTACTCGCTTGGGTCAGCTGCATTTAAAAGGCGATACGCTACTTGAAAAACAAGATGGTGCTTGGACTGTTTTATCTAGCGCACCACTCAATGCCAAAGTCAGCGCGGTATTGCCCGACTTGGAATGGGTTGGTTCTTGGATTAATCCCGGCATTGTTTTGAAGGGGAAGTTAAATCTGGATGCTACTGTCGCGGGTCAATTGCGACAGCCACATTATCATGTCGATCTTGCTGGTAGAGAGCTTGAGCTGGCGTTCGCCTCAGAAGGCTTGTTACTACCCAATGGGGTCTTAGATGCACAAATTGACGACGCACATTTAAAGCTCAATCGTTTGCAGTTTTCAAACAAAGTCAGCATGTTGCCGCAACACGATCAATTTAAAGGGTGGGATGCCATTGGTCAGCGTGGTGAATTTAACGCCAGCGGTGAGCTTGATATTGGAAAAGAAACCGGATCGATTACCGCACAATGGCAACAGTTCCCACTCCTGCAGAGGAAAGACCGATGGCTGCAAATTTCAGGGCAGGCAAGTATTGTTGAAGCGAACAGTATCTGGAGCCTGAATGGTAAAGTGTTGGCCGACGGCGCTTATTTTAAATTGCCAAAACTTCCACCGCCTAGTTTGTCCAGTGATGTGCATGTGACCCGTAAGGTAGGCAAGCTTGCGGCAAAAAATGCTGATACGCCTACGACCAAAAAAGGTCTTAAAACGCGTGTTGATGTTAGTTTTGACATGGGCTCTCGCTTTGTTTTTGTCGGACGTGGACTTGATACTGGTTTAACCGGAAGTCTGCGGCTACGATCCATCGATGGAAGTCCTTTGCAAGCAACCGGTTCAATTAATACCGTCAAAGGATTTTATGAAGGCTACGGTCAACAGTTGACGATTGATCGGGGGATATTGAACTTTCAGGGGCCTCCCGCCAATCCTGGCTTGAATATTCGCGCTCTGCGTCAGGGACTTGCCGTTGAGGCGGGTGTTGAAGTGGTTGGTACGGTGGTAGCTCCGCAAGTACGATTGGTATCAGAGCCAGACGTGCCAGATGCCGAGAAGTTAACGTGGTTGGTATTGGGACGTGGCTCTGATCAATTAGCGGGTGGTGATGCCTCATTATTGATGTCTGCTGCGACTGCAATTTTTGGTGGAGACGGCAGTCGTAACGTGCCAAAAGACATTGTTCAAGGGCTGGGCTTTGACGAGTTTTCAATTGGTAATTCGAGTGGCGCCCCTACATCTCATGTCCCTGGGCGGACAGTTGCTGGTAACACATCGACAGCATCATCCACGGCCACTAGCAACGATCAGGTGGTGAGTGTCGGCAAACATTTAATGCCTGGACTGGTGTTGGCAGTGGAGCGTGGTTTGGGAGATGCGAGTGGCGCAGTTAAATTGAGTTGGCAATTGACACGACGGATCACCATTATCGGCCGGACAGGGAGCGAATCGGCGGTTGATGTGAATTACACTTTCTCCTTTAATTAACGTTGTGTGCGCCGTAATACTGAACCATTGAGATGATGGTTTTTTGCTGTCGTTCTTTATTCGGGCAAATGCTACTGAACGACATAGTGGCGTAATGGCGTATTGGCGACAAATAATGACTAAATGTCGCAGTACTGCCGATGCGAATTTCTCTACACTGTGTGTATTCGCTCGAATTGATACGTAAATATTGATTAAGCGCTCTATTTTCATTTTTCGATCATATTATGCAAACAGCCACTGAACATGTCACTGCCGCACCCACTGCAACTGAGGCAACAGGATTTCGAGTTTTAGGTGCAATCAGCTTTGCCCACTTTCTCAACGACATGATTCAATCGTTGATTATCGCCATTTATCCATTGCTCAAAGGGAATTTTAATCTCAACTTTGCTCAGATCGGGTTGATTACACTGACCTATCAAATTACGGCATCCATTCTGCAACCGGTGGTCGGGATTTACACCGATAAGCATCCAAAACCCTATTCCTTGGCACTGGGGATGGGTTTTACACTTGTTGGTCTATTGCTGTTGTCGGTTGCGCCAAACTATGCGTTGGTGTTACTTGCGGCCGCCTTGGTGGGGACTGGGTCGTCTATTTTTCATCCAGAATCCTCCCGTGTAGCCAGGATGGCTTCTGGTGGTCGCCATGGCCTTGCGCAGTCGATATTCCAGGTTGGGGGGAATGCAGGGAGTTCGATGGGGCCATTGCTAGCTGCTTGGATCATTATTCCGCATGGTCAAACAAGTATTGCCTGGTTCTCTTTGGCCGCGTTGTTGGCGATTGTTATCCTGTGGCAGATCGGTAACTGGTATAAACGCATACGCAGTGAAGCGAAGGCAAAACCAACTAAATCTGGCCATTCACATGCTGTTTTGCCGCGCCAAAAAGTGATCTTTTCTATCGGTATTTTGTTGTTATTGATTTTTTCAAAGTACTTTTACATGGCAAGTTTAAGTAGTTATTTCACGTTCTATCTGATGAGTAAGTTTCATTTATCGGTGCAGGATGCGCAGATTCACTTATTCATTTTCTTATTTGCTGTCGCCACCGGCACCGTGTTAGGCGGACCTATCGGCGATAAAATAGGTCGCAAGCTCGTGATTTGGGTTTCTATTCTTGGTGTAGCTCCATTTACGCTGCTGCTGCCTTATGCTAATTTGTTTTGGACAGGCGTCTTATCGGTGATCATTGGCGTCATTCTCGCATCGGCATTTTCCGCTATTCTTGTTTTTGCACAAGAGTTGGTGCCAGGTAAAGTGGGTACTATTTCTGGTTTGTTTTTCGGTTTTGCTTTTGGCATGGGTGGGATTGGTGCTGCCGCACTGGGTAGGTTGGCTGATATGACGGATATTTATTTCGTCTATCAAGTTTGCTCGTTCTTGCCATTGATCGGTTTAATGGCTGCTTTTTTACCGAATCTTGAAAAATTGCCCCACGAGACCTCATGAGGTTGGCTTCGTGGGTCGCTAAACAAAATCCTGTGCTGTAGAATAAAAACGTGCCAGAGTGTATATCGGCACGTTTTTTTATGATTATTGTTGAAAGAAAATAATGTCCATCGCTTGGAATGCTTTTACCCCGTGGTCTGCTTTGACTGGCGGAGTCATGATCGGACTCGCCGCTGCAATCTTGATTCTAATGAACGGAAAAGTTGCCGGTATCAGCGGCATACTGGCAGGCGTTCTTAAGCCGTTTAATCGTAATGGATACTGGCGTCTGAGTTTTTTACTCGGATTGTTGATTGCGCCGACAGTATATGGTTGCTTTAGTCCCTTGCCAGTGCTGCAGATAGACGCGGGAGTAGGTCGCTTGTTATTAGCTGGTCTTGTCGTCGGACTGGGTACGCGCTATGGTTCAGGTTGCACGAGCGGCCACGGCGTGTGCGGCTTATCGAGACTCTCTGTGCGTTCGTTGGTGGCAACACTGACTTTCATGGGTGCTGGTTTTGTCACCGTATTTGTCGTGCGTCACATACTTAATTGGTGAGAACAAAAAATGACTTATTTAACTTCTTTATTTGCCGGTTTATTGTTTGGTTTAGGATTGATCGTCAGCGGTATGGTTAATCCGGGTAAGGTACAGAGCTTTCTTGATCTCGCTGGCGCTTGGGATCCTTCTTTAATGTTAGTCATGGGCGGTGCAATAGCAGTCGGGTTGGTGGCATTTACTATCGCAAAAAAGAGAGCGGTCACTTTTATTGGTGAAAAAATCGATTTGCCCCACGGGACTAAGATCGATGTTCGATTGGTTGCTGGTAGTGCTTTGTTTGGCATCGGATGGGGACTGGCAGGATTTTGCCCTGGCCCTGCACTGGTCGGTGCTGGCATGGGCTTGTCTTCGGCATTCATATTTGTGGCTGCAATGATTGCGGGTATGTTGTTGTTTGAATTGATAGAAAAAGTACGTCGACCAAAATAGCTTTTGTATCAATGACATCAGAGATTGAAGAAGAGAAACATGACCGTACTCCATTTTAAAGTGGCCGATGCGATAGTTGATCGTGAGATGATTGTCCGCATCAATATTGAATATATGGAGTGGGTGGCTACTGGGATGGAGGCAAGCTGCGGCGTTTCTATCGTTGCCGTGAGTGGCCAGTCTATAGCAGATTATGTCGAGGGATCCGTTGATAAAGTTTGTGCCGAAAAGCCACCTCGCGGTATTTTTTATCTACTCAGACAAGACGATGAAGTCATTGGTATGGTTGGATTGCGCTCGCTCTGCGATGACGTTGCCGAAATTAAGCGACTCTACGTACGCGAAGCTTTTCGCGGGCAACATGTGGGAACGATGCTTTTAAATAAAGTCATTGGCGATGCCAAAGCGTTTGGTTATGCGCGTGTGAGGCTTGATTCCGCCCCCTTTATGAAGGCTGCGCAACAGCTTTATCGTTCCGCGGGGTTTGTTGATCGTGCACCTTACTCCGGTACTGAAGTGCCACTCGTCTTACAGGCGCAATGGCATTTTATGGAACTCAATTTTCCCGATCAAAAATGCACGTAGAAATTATCGATTTCCCTGAGACGTTGGTCGCCGCGATTGAGCATCGTGGCCCGCCCGATGTTGAACATGATAGTGTGCGCCGTTTGATTGCTTGGCGGATTGAATTTGGGTATTCACCAGAACGTCATCGCACTTATGGCGTGCATTACGATGATCCTTTTAATACAAAGCCTGAGCTGTACCGTGCTGACTTCTGCATTTCGGTAGAGCACGAAGTAGCGGTTAACGCGTTTGGCGTCGTCAACAAGACGATTCCGGGTGGCCGTTGCGCTAAGGTGAGACATATTGGCTCTCGTGAAAATATCAACGCTGCACGCTACTTATGCAACACCTGGTTGCCTGCAAGTGGTGAGGCATTAAGAGGCTTTCCGCTGTTTTTTCATTACGTCAATGTTGGACCGAGCGTGCTTGAGCCAGAAATGGTGACAGAGGTGTATCTGCCAATCCGATGATCGTCAATGAATGATGAAAAAATGATTAATATGCAAAAAAACTTAATTATTGATTATATTCATATTTGACATATCGTTATTTGCAAGGCAAAGTCATTTATTATTTGTTCGCCGATCAAAGTTAAACAGGAGTCAGACATGCCCGTATATCGTTCACGCACTACCACCCATGGCCGTAATATGGCCGGTGCTCGCGCCCTTTGGCGTGCTACCGGCATGAAAGATGGTGACTTTGATAAACCAATCGTTGCTGTCGTAAATTCATTTACCCAATTTGTGCCAGGTCATGTACATCTGAAAGATTTAGGGCAGATGGTGGCGCGTGAGATTGAAGCAGCGGGTGGTGTTGCGAAAGAATTTAATACGATTGCTGTTGATGATGGCATCGCGATGGGCCATGGTGGGATGCTGTATTCATTGCCATCGCGCGAGTTGATTGCTGATTCGGTTGAATACATGGTCAATGCACACTGCGCCGATGCGATGGTGTGTATTTCCAATTGCGACAAAATTACGCCAGGCATGTTAATGGCGGCGATGCGTTTGAACATTCCAGTGGTATTTGTGTCCGGTGGTCCGATGGAAGCTGGCAAAGTGCTCGAAACGCTGCATCCTAAGCAAACGGGTGAGCAGAAGATCATGAAAATTGACTTAGTCGATGCTATGATTAAAGCAGGTGACAGCAACGTCAGTGATGAAGAAATCGGTCGCATAGAACGCTCTGCATGTCCAACTTGTGGTTCATGCTCTGGTATGTTTACCGCGAACTCCATGAATTGCCTGACCGAAGCGCTCGGCTTGTCCCTGCCAGGTAATGGCACGATTCTGGCAACGCATGCTGATCGCAAAGAGTTATTCTTGCGCGCTGGTCGCTTGGTCGTTGAGTTGGCGAAACGCCACTATGAGCAGGATGATTACTCGGTATTGCCGCGTTCTATTGCCACAAAAGCGACGTTTGAAAATGCGATGGCGCTGGATGTGTCGATGGGTGGATCAACCAATACAGTCTTGCATTTACTGGCGGCAGCGCATGAGGCCGGTGTTGATTTTACGATGGCCGATATTGATCGCATTTCGCGTAACGTACCGTGTCTGTGTAAAGTAGCGCCGATGACCGATAAATATCATATTGAAGATGTTCATCGCGCTGGTGGCATTATTTCTATTTTGGGTGAATTAGCGCGTGCCGGTCTGTTGGATACCACCAGACCAACCGTGCATAGTGCAACGATGGCAGAGGCGATTGCGCAAAACGATATTGCGGTTTCCAACGATGAGGCAGTGAGAACCTTGTTCATGGCTGCACCAGGTGGTGTTCCTACGCAAACTGCATTCTCGCAAAACAAACGTTTTGACAGTTTAGATACAGACCGCGCAGCGGGATGCATCCGTGATAAAGCGCACGCCTATTCACAAGACGGTGGCCTAGCGGTGTTGTATGGCAACCTGGCAGAAAAAGGTTGCATCGTTAAAACTGCAGGTGTAGACGAAAGTATCCTGAAATTCACTGGTAAAGCGCGTGTCTTTGAAAGTCAAGATGCTGCAGTGGAAGCGATTCTTGGTGATACGGTCCATGAAGGTGATGTGGTCATTATCCGTTACGAAGGCCCTAAAGGTGGCCCTGGTATGCAAGAAATGCTGTACCCGACCTCGTACATCAAGTCCAAAGGCTTAGGTAAAGCGTGTGCTTTATTTACTGACGGTCGTTTTTCAGGCGGTTCATCAGGACTGGTCATCGGCCACGCTTCGCCGGAAGCCGCAGAGGGTGGTGCTATCGGTTTGGTGGAAGAGGGTGACATCATTGAAATCGATATTCCTGAACGTCGTATTCATCTGAAAGTGAGTGATACTGATCTTGCTGCACGTCGCGTTGCGATGGAAGCACGTGGTGATGCAGCATGGCAGCCGGTGAATCGTGAACGTTATGTGTCGCAGGCCTTGCAAGCCTACGCTGCATTGGCAACATCTGCTGATCGTGGTGCGGTGCGTGATATCTCCCAATTAAAACGGAAATAATAAGTTCAAGAAATGGCTACAACGTTTATTTTAGTCAACGTTGTAGCCATCACTGCAAGAAAATAAGAACTCAACGTCCCCCGTCAATGGGACGTTGGATGTCAATCTACCACGCTGGTTTCTGGTAAAAGTAACAGCGATTCCGGTATGTTTTTCGCAGGTCGTTTATACTCTCCCTTTTGATGATACATTTTGTTATCATCTTTGCCATTTTAAAATTGAATAGCATCCTCTTTCAGGCTTCTGCATTGCTTTGTTGTTAGTGAGTTGACTGCCAAAGGCCTGTTATAAAAAGAATTCGCGAGAAACGTATGTCAAGCAACAACTCGCCTGCTGAAAATAAAGAGCAGGTCTTGGAATTTGTCGATTCCTGTCAATTACCGACCACTTGGGCTAATTTCCGTATGCACGCTTTTTTTGAGCCGGCAACAGGGAAGGAGCATGTCGCGCTCACATTGGGTGATGTTGCGAACGGCGAACCAGTGCTAGCGCGTATCCATTCTGAGTGTCTCACTGGCGATGCCTTATTCAGCCAGCGTTGTGATTGCGGTCCGCAACTTGAAATGGCCTTACAGAAAATCGCACAGGAAGGTCGTGGTGTTCTACTGTATTTGCGCCAAGAAGGGCGCGGCATTGGTTTGCTCAATAAAGTCCGCGCTTATCATTTACAAGATGAGGGGGCAGACACCGTTGAGGCGAACCAATTGTTAGGTTTTGCGGCTGATATGCGCAACTACGGCTTGTGTGATCCGATGCTCAAGCATCTCGGGATTCATGCGTTGCGTTTGATGACTAATAACCCGCGCAAACTCGCCGCCATGGCCGGCCTGAATGTGACAGTAGCAGAGCATGTACCACTCATTATCGAGCGCAATCAATACAACAACCGCTATTTGAATACGAAAGCCACAAAACTGGGACACCTCATCGAGGCTGGTTTATAACTGACTTAAAAATCCCAGAAAATTTCGCAAGCTGTTGAAAGAAGCCGTTGAAAATCGGGGCAGCGTACCGAAGATCGTAAGGATTCGGTCTCGGTAGGGTACGTTATTCGCAACCGATCACTGCTTGACCTCCACTGACGAAGAAAATACTGGGCTTGCCAATGGAATGGCCAGCCTAGGAAAATGCCTGCCATTAGTCCAAGTCTACAAAGCTTTTTAGCCATTCGTGCACCTTGTCAAGTTGCACCTCCATCTCAACATGCCTATGCGCATAAAATATCTCGCTGTTTGACATATCAAATAAGCCATTGATTATCATGACAATGCTACGCACGGCGTTTAACCATATAGCTCAGTAACTCTAGTGCGCATAGTGAAAGTTTTGCTATGCTCTATTTGAAATGTGCCTGCAATGAAGTTGCTATTTTAAAAATTTAAATTACTGTTCTCGTTGATGCGTGGCTGCAATATGTGGCGAAGAGTCGGTTGGCGTTCGGGGAGAGTGGCGGTTGTCGGCACTTCGCGGCCTTTCGGCGTCACCAGTCATTGAGAAAATCAACGAATAAACCAACGCGCCCACTAGACATAGGCCTCTTCGGTACGTAAGCTATAGTACTTATCAGGAATGTAATGTTTAAGTTTTTCGAGCAATTTTGGTTTTAAAGCCGTGTCTGAAGGCTGTACATTGGGAGTAACGCTTTTCATGGTTATTTAGTACTATTTTTTTATACAGTACATTGTTCAAATGACCGTGTGACAAGCCTATTCATGGATTTGATTGGTTGAATTAGGTGGTAACCAGTTGAATTAGGTGGACGGCATCTGTCCGCCTAATTAAAGTTAGGCATCACAATCAAATTCGCTGGACATCCCAGCGCAAAGGAGAAAAAATGGATCCGGTCTCGCTTCTTGTAATGGCATTGGCCAAAAATCCCGAACTCGCTGCATCAGCCGCCGGAGCCGTCCTCAAACCCGGAACAGTCGATGTCGAAAAGATGCAAGGGAACCTCGTAGACCTTTCCAAGGGAATACTAACTTGCTATCACCGAACGGCGAAATTCAGGCAAACGGATGTGGTCGCAACACCTTGGGATCGAGCATGGCAATATGGAGCTGAGCGCTCAGCGGTTATTCGGATTAATTTTCAAGGCATGACCACAATGCCATATCAAATGCTGGTAGCCGTTATGATAAAAGGAAACTCCGTCCGAAGTGCTGTAATTCAAGAAAACACAGCTATGCCCTATAACAAAAAGTGCGAACTAGAAGATTGGGTATCATCAAAGTAAACCAACGCTCTGTCACACACAACAGTCAGCCATTGCTCGCACGCCATTTAATGACGGGATTATGTGAAAGGTTAACCGGAAGATTGGGCGGCGGTCGTGTTTTACTAACGCACTCATCCTCGATTCATAGAGCCGGCTTCAAAGTCGGAGAAGAACGGGCGCCGGATACCAAAGCTTTCAATCCTCCTGAGCCTGTAGAAAGAAACTTTGAACTAGCCTACGTAGCGGCCGAACTAGCCCGCGCAAAGAACAATTATGAAAAATAGGCTCGTAAAGCCATCTCCAAATCAGTCAATGACTTCGCTAACAATTCCCTCCGCGCTTCGCGCCCCGGCGCCGGTTAACTAGAGGCAGCATCCATCACCATGACCTCACCAATTCGGTTTGACGTCGCTCCTGCTGATACAAATCTCTGGTCTGAGCAAAGTCAGAGGTTCGTCAGCGTCTTTTGGACGAAGTAATACCGCGACATCGAATATCAATGCTGGCGGTGTAGCTCACCGGCTGTATTTACGGCGCAAGATCAGAAGCACGTCTTTGAAGTGAAAAAGGCGTCAATCGATCAGCGCAGAATTCTCTGCAACGATTGCTGGCGCCAGTCTCTCGAAATCCGTAAGGAGCTAGTCGGCTGCGCGGAACAGTGGGAAGATTCAAAGACTAATCTCGCGAAGGATAAAGTGTTTCTCACAAGCTGGCTGGAGTTGCTCGAGTTGCTTGAGAAATTTGTCCCATATCGTTCGGATACGGCGAGGAAGAACATGATCAAGAAGCTACTGCAAGATGGATAACTTATCAATCGACACGGGCCCACAACAGTATGAGGCGGCTTCGCCGCTTGTGTTGGTGGTTCGGTTAACTTCAAGTTAAAAATCATGAGCAGTACTGCCCTCATTGTTCGAGCAGATCGCGAGTTGGAGTCGCTACCACTTGATTGGGTACCTCAGCAGCTAGGCTCACATGAGGTGGTTTTTTTCTCCATTGAGAAATGTGTTTCGAATGATGGCACGCCATTGGCATTAATACTTACGGTTGAAGATGATGCTGAATCGGGAGACTTCATCGCACTATGACTTTTAACACGACACTCAACGCGGGATCTGCGCATCTGGATTTTTCGATGTTCAGCATTATTTCAACCATCTGCTCTTTGGCTGCTGCGCTTAGTGCGCAGTTCCGTTGAGCTCAACGTGAATACAAACAACTTCGTTGCTTGCTATCCAGCGAACTGACTGTTTGCTTTTCAAAAATCCAATGATGGCTATTGGCACGGAGCAGGCAGTCGCAGAAAAATATCAATGACTACAAACTGTTGTTCACCGGTCAGTCATCAATAAAAAATATTCGTTGGACTGTGGCTCAATTGAGTAGACTCAATTAGGTCAACTTTGTAGGTGGGTTTGTCGTTTTTGGCGCCAATCACTGGCTCCTTTAAATGCGTCTGGGTGACCTTTTTGAAAGGCCATTCGATGGCTTATTTCATCCGAAATCGCGCGCTATTTATTGAAGTCAAATTGGTGGCAAAAAGAAAGTTGTTTTGGGTTACTAACTATTGGCTAATTCTTCACAAACTCTTTCCGACTAAAAATAAAGAGGCCCTGATTCAATTTCTCGGAGCCTCTAGGTTTGAGTTAAAAAAGAGGTCTTGCCGGATTAAAGCTTTTTTAGCTCCTTTTGTTAGCGGCTTGCAAAGTTCGCTAGCAGTTTTTAATCATTACCATTTTCTACAAGTCAACACTCTCTTGGAGATGCTGAAATTCTTTACTGGCATGTGTCAATATTTGGTTGAGTGACGAATGGGTCAGTCCTAGTTTTTCCCAGGGGAGTGCCGTAATATCTGGCATGACATCGTCGAGCTTCTCGTGGGTATTGAGTATGTGCCCAATGTGGTCGGCAAGGTTGACGATGGAGGCCAGAAACCGTAACCCTGGCGTTTCCGGATGATGGTGTCCAGCAATGGCATGCGTCATTTGCTCTGAAAAATTCCATTGGTTTGCCAGCGCTTCGCCTACAATCGCATGTGTGATGCCAATGACATGTTTTTCTGCTTCAAATCGGGAGCATTGGTGATTCGCTTGCCATGCCAGGACTTGCTCGTAATCAGCCCCGTGGTATGTGACAAGAACAAGAATGCCGATGTCATGCAATAAGCCAGCGGTGAACGCGACATCCTGATTGAAATTTAATTGGGAGGCGATTGATTTTGCGACGATGGCAACGATATTTGAGTGTTTCCAAAATTCTTTATGACTAAAGCCGCGGCAATTGTTTTCTGGGAAGCAGCCTGTTAGTGAGGCGGTAACGATAATTTGCTGGACGGTATTGAGACCTAATATGGCGATAGCTTGCTGTATCGTCGTTACCTTGATGACGGTCGAGTAATACGCAGAATTGGCATAGCGTAAAGTTTTTGCAGTGAGAGCGATATCATGCGTCACTTTTTTTGCTAATTCCATCGTATCAAGGTTTTCTTTGTCGATGTTGTTAAGGATCTCCATGACCACTGCGGGCAGCGTAGGTAAATCTTTTACATCGTCAATAATTTCCTGAATTGCAATCTGCGCCATGCTTTACTCCTGAATGTGCGTCTGATACTTGCGGGTACAGTGCTTTATGGCGAATGAAGGATGATGTCACTCGCTAACATGTCTAAGTATTGCCTAAAACGTGCCGAGGCGTGTCGCCACATTAGTTTGTGGGACGTATTTGTCGCATTTACGCCATGGTGGCGGTCTTGACGTCGTCAAAGACGGTGGTATTACTTACACTTTAGAGTCGATGCGTTTTTCGCTGATACTGATTTTGGCGCGCTCGAGCATATCGATAGCGGCAGGGCCACGTAAGAGGGTGACGGCAACGGCAAGTGCGTCAATGTAGGTCAGGTGCGCCAGACGTGAGGTCATTGGTGTGTAGATATCTGGATCTTCTTCCACGTCGACGCTGATGTGCACATCGGCGTAATCAGCTAAGGGGCCGCCGCTGGCGCACAAAACTAAGACTTTTGCGCCCGCTTGTTTTGCTAGTTGTACGCTGTTAATCAGGTCTCGTGTGCGGCCAGTTCGGGAAAATGCCACGACAACACAGTCGCTATTGAGCAATGAGGCGGATTGCGCTTGCAAATGTGCATCGCAGAAGACCGTGGTGGGGATGCCAAAGCGGAAAAATTTTAATTGCGCATCTATCGCCAACGCGCCTGAATAGCCGAGTCCATAACATTCTATCCGACGTGCGCGCGCCAATAAACTGACTGCCGCTTCAAAGCTTGCGGTGTTGGCGTTATTGCGTGCTTCCATTAAGGTGGCGATGGTTCTATCAAAAACCTTCGGCAACACGTCTCGTACGTGATCAGCTTGATTGACGTCCAGATGCAGATACGGGATTCCGGTCGCTAAACTTTTGGCGAAGGCAAGTTTAAAACTCTTAAAGCCATCAAAACCGAGACTCTGCGAGAAACGGGCAACGGTAGGTTCGCTCACATCGCATGCTTGCGCCAAGACGCGGATCGACATTTCAAGCGCATCGTGCGGTTTTTGTAGTAAAAATTCAGCAACTTGCCGTTCTGCGCGGCTTAAGGCAGTGCTGGCGGTGCGGATGCGCGCCAATAGCCCTTTTTCAGAAGGGGTTGAAGATTTGTTGTCAGAAAAAGGAATGGCCATGGTGTACGTTTCGCGATCAGGACTGGTTCAATAAAATAGGTGGCAGGCTGCCATGTGCACTAGCCCTGATGTTGCTTGCTGATGTTATTTGGTGAGGTAGCTCAGTATAGTAATCAGGGACACCAGAAAACGTCAATTGTGCAGCTTGCCTCGCGGAGTAACGCGGCAACCGGCAAGTCCCCGTTGAAGGCATTATCCAGCACCTGACGCTTTTCGGCACCAGTAATTACTAGCCAGATGCGTTCTGTACTCAATAACCGTGGCAATGACAACGACATGCGGCTTTGGCGGGTTTGTGGATGTACCGCTGCCAGGCAGGTCAGATGATCGTGCTGCGTTGGCGCGCCGGGGAACAAGGACGCAATGTGACCATCTGCTCCCATGCCAAGCAATACTGCACTGAAAGGGCGTGGAAGTTGTATTTGTAGGCGGTCATCAATCGCATCAGTTGCGACTTCTGGCGAGCTGCTGGCGTTTTTGAGTGAAACCAGTTTCCAGCTTTTGTTCAGTGCCGACGTGTGCAGGCAACGGCGGAATAATCCTTCATTGCTTTGCTGATCGGCATCGCTGACCCAGCGTTCATCGGTGGCCACCAGCTTCACTGGATTTTTGGTGCCAGAGTTTGCCAACAACTCATCGAGTCGCTGATAGATGGGGGCGGGCGTAGAGCCGCCAGCGAGCGCAAAGCTGGAGCCATCCGGTGTTGTCTCAATGATGGTCAGCCACTGTTGACTGAGTGCTTCAGTCAGAGCGCTGAAGTTCTCGAAAGTGTGATAATTCATTTGTGCCATATCGATCAGTTGTCTACGTATTCTTCGCCCCAAGCGGCACCATTTTGCGCAAGCAAGAAGCTCGATGCCGATGGGCCCCAGCTGCCAGCGATATAGGATTTCAAGCCTTCATGGTCGTTCTGCCAGGCGCTCATAATCGGATCGATCCAGCTCCAGGCGGCACTTAATTCATCATCGCGGACAAATAGGGTCAGATCGCCGTGCATCGCGTCGAGTAACAGGCGCTCATAGGATTCGACGCGACGTGAATTGGATGCTTCAGCAAAGTCCAGATTCAATGCGACATCAGATAAACGAATGCCTTCGCCAGGTTCTTTGGCTTTCATGAACAGTTGAACGCTTTCTTCTGGTTGCAGAGAAATCACCAGACGGTTCGAGCGCATCGGTCCTTGAGACTGACCAAAAATTGAGTAAGGAATTGGCTTGAAGTTGATCGTGATCTCTGCGCAGCGCGTTGCCATGCGTTTGCCAGTGCGTAGATAGAACGGTACACCAGCCCAGCGCCAGTTGTCGATCTCTGCACGGATCGCCACAAAAGTCTCAGTGCGGGTCGCTTGTGGAACACCTGGTTCTGCCTGATAGCCAATCACTGGCTGACCATCCACCGCACCGGCGCGGTATTGACCACGTACTGTTTTCTTGCTGACTTCATCTGGTGTGAACTTACGTAAGGCGCGTAAGACTTTCACTTTTTCATCACGGATCGCATCTGGATTGGCATTGACCGGTGGTTCCATCGCGACGATAGAGACTAATTGCAGTAGATGGTTTTGTACCATATCGCGCAAGGCGCCAGTATGGTCATAAAAGTCGCCGCGTGATTCAACGCCGACTTGTTCGGAAATAGAAATCTGTACATCCTGAATCCACTTGCGATTCCACAGCGGCTCTAGGAATGAGTTGGCGAAACGCAGTGCCAGCAGATTCTGCACCATCTCTTTGCCGAGATAGTGATCAATACGGTAGATCTGGTTTTCGTTCAGATAATTACGCAGGGACTGATTGATGTCACGTGCTGACTGTGCATCACGGCCAAGTGGTTTTTCAACAACGACCCGTGCATTGCCTTCAACCAGGCCATGCTTGGACAGTTGTTCAACGACAGGGATGAAAATATCCGGGCCCGTTGCCAGATAAAATAGAGTAGCGTTTGTTTCTGATGTGTTGAGCGATGCTTTCAGCGCTTCAAAATCTGTAGGAACACGTGCATCAATTTTGGTGTAATGCGTTAAGTCAAGAAAGGCGGCCAGTGTTGCAGCGGTCGCGCCGCTTACTTTAGAGGCGTACTCAGAAATACTGCTACCAACTCGTGAACGATACTCATCGTCCGTCAACTTCTCACGTGCCGCACCGATAAATTTGAAATCATTATCTAGTCTGCCGTTCACAAACGCGCTGTATAACGCTGGGATGATCTTGCGCTTTGCCAGATCGCCTGTGCCGCCAAATAAAACAAATGTGGTCATGCTGACTCCGTGATGTTTTTTGAGTTGTTTTGTTCTGAATCTATAGGTGCGCCGCGAAGCAAGGCGAGAAGGGAGTTTGCCTAGTCTGCCGCACTCTATTCAATTCCGGTAAGGGTATGTTTTTAAAACTATTCTGAATTTACGAGCAGTTTGATTATGCCAGAAAAACTTCAGAAATGTAGTTTCATTACGAGAAATTTGATAATAATGCATAAAAAAGTAGCGTTTAAAGAAATTTCTGAAAGTTTGTTACGGAAATTTTCTGAATTATGCTATCTTTCATGCTATCTTTGGTTGTATTAAATCAGTATCTTCGACAAGCTTTATTATTTCTGCCCATTAGGGTATCAGGTGAGTTTATGACGACATCTCCTTCCGTAGCGTTGCATCCGGTAATCAGCCAGGTCACTCAACGTATTATTGATCGCAGCAAACATCTTCGCAGTGCTTATCTCTCTCAGCTTGAAAAAATGCGTGGTCGCGGCCCACGTCGTGCCAGCTTATCGTGCGCCAATCAGGCGCATGCCAACGCTGCCATGGATAGCAGCACTAAAATCTGGCTGAATCAGGCGCAAAAACCGAATATCGGGATTGTGACTGCCTACAATGACATGTTGTCTGCGCATCAACCTTATGAATCGTATCCACAACAAATCCGCCAGACTGCATTGCGTTTTGGTGCTACCGCGCAGGTAGCCGGTGCTGTGCCTGCCATGTGCGACGGGGTAACGCAGGGACGTCCAGGCATGGAATTATCTTTGTTTTCACGCGATGTGATTGCACAGGCAACAGCAGTTGCGTTATCGCACGATGCGTTTGATGCGACTTTGTGCCTTGGTATCTGCGACAAAATTGTGCCAGGCTTGCTGATTGGTGCTTTGGCTTTTGGTCATTTGCCAACGATTTTTATTCCAGCTGGTCCGATGGGCTCTGGTTTGTCCAATAAAGAAAAAGCGGCAGTGCGCGAGCGGTACGCGCAAGGTAAAGCCACTAAAGAAGAATTGCTTGCTGCCGAGAGCGCCGCTTATCACAGTGCAGGTACCTGTACATTCTACGGTACTGCGAACAGTAATCAGATGTTGCTCGAAGCCATGGGCTTGCATCTTCCCGGCGCAGCGTTTGTCCATCCTAATGATCCGTTGAGGGACGTATTGACAGACGCCGCCGTTGAGCGTGTTCTACAAATGACGGAGCAAAGTGGTAACTACAAGCCAATTGGTCAGCTGGTGAATGAAAAAACCATCGTCAATGCGATTATTGCGTTACTGGCGACAGGGGGCTCTACTAACCACACCATTCACTGGGTTGCTGTTGCTCGTGCTGCCGGTATTTTGATTGACTGGCAGGATTTTGACGAGCTCTCCGCAGTCATTCCATTGCTCACCCGTGTTTATCCAAATGGCACAGCAGATGTGAATGCGTTTGAAGACGCGGGTGGCCCGGTGTTTGTGATCCGCGAATTACTGTCCGCTGGTTTGATGCATGGCGATGTAATGACGGTGTACGGCGATCAAGGATTGCATTCGCATACTGGTCGTCCTGTATTGACTAAAGAAAACAAAGTGCAATGGCAAGCGCTGCCAGCCTTATCGACCGATACGTCAGTAGTCCGCAATGTCACCGAACCGTTCGCAGCAACTGGTGGATTACGTTTGTTGCAAGGTAATCTCGGTCGCGCCATTGTAAAAGCATCAGCCGTACCAGAAGAAGCCTGGATCGTGAAAGCGCCTGCGAAAATCTTTGAATCGCAAGATGCGTTAGTCAAGGCCTACAAGGCAGGCGAGTTGAATATGGATTTTGTTGCCGTGGTGATTTTCCAGGGCCCACAGGCAAATGGTATGCCAGAGTTGCATCAGTTCACACCTGTACTTGGTAGCCTGATGTCTGCAGGCTACCAAGTGGCATTGGTCACCGATGGCCGTATGTCTGGCGCATCTGGCCGCATTCCAGCTGCATTGCACGTCAGCCCAGAGGTTGCACAAGGCGGTCCTTTAGGCAAAGTGCGTGATGGCGATCTGGTGGAATTGAATGTCCACACCGGCGAGTTGAGAGCGTTGGTGGATGAGCAAGAATGGAGCCAGCGCTCTGTTCGTGAGTTAAGTAAAGAGCCCACTTTTGGTTATGGTCGTGACTTATTTGCTGCGCAACGCCGCGTAGTCACTGCCCCTGAACATGGTGCATCAACACTGTTTATAGATTGATTTATCGATTAATTTATCGATTAATTTTGGAGAGACCAATATGAGTTCCGTGAGCTTGACTAAGCAAAATATCATTACCCAACTTGAACAGCTGCGCGTGTTGCCAATTTTAGTGACTGATGATGTCGATCAGGCGATTCGTTGTGTAACCACACTGGCAGAGAACGGCTTGCCAGCGGTCGAGATTACCTTGCGTACACCAAATGCAATGACGGTCTTGCGTGAAGTCGTGAAAGCATGCCCGACTGTTACCGTGGGCGCAGGTACGATTCTGACACAAGCACAGTTAGAGGCAGTCAAAGAAACCGGTGCGGCTTTTGGTATTAGCCCAGGGATCACGCCAGTGTTGGCAAAAGCAGCGGCTGAGTCCGGTCTGCCGTACTTCCCGGGTGTTGGTGGTGCAAGTGATCTGATGTTGGCGCTGGAGTATGGCTTTGATGTGGTGAAGCTGTTCCCATCGGATATCGTTGGCAGCACAAAAATGGCAAAAGCATTGGGCGGACCATTCCCTGACGTACGCTTTTGCTTAACTGGCGGTGTCACAGTGGAATCGACCCCGGCGTTGTTGCAGCAATCGAACATTTTATGTGTAGGTGGCTCTTGGATGTGTCCAGCGTCGCTGATCAATGCAGGTGACTGGACAGCGATTGCTGGTCTGGCTGCTGCAGCTGCACACGCAGCGAAGAAGTAATATTGTCTCAGTGTTGTCCTAATGTTGTGTTCTAGGATGTGAGAGGGAGTATTTGTGAGACGCCATGCCAACTCGGGTACTGATCCGACGACCATGGTAGTACTCCCTTTTTTTTGCAAATAATCAAAATTCAAAGAGTAAAAGCAAGATCATGGCTACTTCTGTTTCCCGTACTCCGCTTTGGTGTTTGTTGCAGCAACGTGCAACGAATTTACCGAGTTTAAAAGAATTATTCCGCGCTGACCCGCAACGTTTTACGCATTTCTCTGCGTCGGCGTGTGGCATTTTGCTCGATTATTCTAAGCAGCGTATCGATACAACAGCAAAGTTAAATTTGCTGGCGTTGGCAAGGCAGCAGAATGTGGAAGAGCGTCGTGATGCGATGCTGCGTGGTGAAGCAATCAATCACACAGAAAATCGCGCTGTGTTGCATACGGTCTTACGTTTGCCTAAAGGTGAATCGTTTGATTTAAATGGCATCAATATTGCCGCCGATGTGCACCAAGTGTTAGCGCAAATGCGTACCTTTAGCGATGCTGTGCGTGAAGGTCGTTGGCTGGGATATACAGGCAAGGCCATTCGCACGATCGTCAACATCGGTATCGGTGGTTCTGATCTCGGTCCACAGATGGCCTGTATTGCTTTGGCGCCTTGGTCACAAAAAAATCTCTCTTTGTACTTTGTGTCGAATGTTGATGGTCGCCATGTGGCTGATGCACTCGCCAATGCTGACCCTGAAACGACATTATTCGTTGTCGCTTCAAAAACCTTTTCGACAATGGAAACCCTGACCAATGCACGCACGGCACGTGAGTGGATGTTGGCACATGGATGTCCTGTTGATCAGATTCGTCAGCATTTTGTTGCATTGAGTACGAATGTCAGTGCCGCAGCGGAGTTCGGCATCGCTCCAGAAAATGTTTTCCCGTTCTGGAATTGGGCAGGGGGGCGTTATTCGATGTGGAGTGCGATTGGACTATCGATAGCGCTGTATGTGGGTGCTGATCGTTTTGAAGAAATGCTTGCTGGTGCGCATGAGATGGATTTGCATTTTGCGCAAGCACCGCTCGAACAGAATTTGCCGGTACTGATGGGATTGATTGGTGTCTGGAATATCAATTTCCTGGGTCTCCAGGCGTTGTCTATTGCGCCATATCATCAGCGTATGACAAGATTACCTGCCTATTTGCAGCAGCTGGAAATGGAAAGTAACGGTAAATCTGTTACCCGAGAAGGCCAGCGCGTCGATTACACGACATCACCAATCTTATTTGGTGAAGCAGGTACCAATGGTCAGCATGCTTACTTTCAGTTGTTGCATCAGGGTGCAACCATTATCCCGACCGATTTTATTGTTGTCGCGGATGATGATGCAGGTCTACCTGGGCATAACCAGGCCTTACTCGCAAACTGCTTTGCGCAATCTAAAGCGATGGCGCTGGGTAAGACCATTGACGAAGTGCGCGCAGAATTGGGCGATTTGCCAGAAAAAATGCTCGCGCCACGGGTGTTTGAGGGTAATCGTCCGACGTCAACGGTTCTCCTTAATGAGTTGACGCCACGTTCCTTGGGCGCGTTGATTGCGTTGTATGAGCATAAGGTGTTTGTACAGTCCGTGATCTGGGATATCAATGCGTTCGATCAATGGGGTGTTGAGTTGGGTAAATCCCTGGCGCAACAGTTGATCAGCCTCGATCCTGCTGCGGTCAAAGAAGACTACGATAGTTCGACCAAAGGTTTGCTGCTGGCGGTAAAACGTAGTCAGAAATATAAAAACGCTGCTTAGGCCGTTTTTCGTCGTTCACACTTCATTGCAAAGATGTTCAGGGCGAAGAAAGTAGCTTCCTGATGTTACTTTCTGCTCGTTTGGGCTGATTGTTGACTTTGCAATGAGGAAATTTGTTGTGTGTAAGCCTCATGTCATTTCTTCGTTTTAAGCTCAATACGCTGAAATACCTAAGGATTCAACGTGGATAGCGATATCCAGGAAAACGCATCAAGATTTTTCATCTTTCTTTGTTTACCCATACCGTAGAATTTCGTCAGCATGAATACTCACCTCCATCCCCAACTTAAAATGAACGATAAAGACGACGATAAAGACCAAAGTTTGCGCGAGGATATTCGCCGACTGGGACGCCTATTAGGTGACACCGTACGCAATCAACACGGCGACGAGGTGTTTGATCTGATTGAACAAGTAAGGCAAAACTCGATCCGTTTCCGCCGCGACGCGGATGAAGCAGCCCGCTCCGAACTGGAAGCAACGCTGGATGGCCTGACGAATGACCAGACAACGCAGGTGATTCGTGCGTTTAGCTACTTTTCGCATTTAGTCAATCTGGCGGAAGATCAGCATCACATCCGCCGTACGCGCGCGCATCAGATAGCCGGATCAGCACCACGTGCGGGTAGTTTGGCGCATACCATCGAGTCGCTGTACAACACAGGACATACATCTGAGCAACTGATCGATTTTTTTCAGACAGCACAGGTGGCGCCAGTATTGACTGCACATCCTACGGAAGTGCAGCGTAAGAGTATTTTGAATTGCCAGATGGTGATTACGCGTTTGTTAGATGAGCGCGATCGTATGCAACTGACGCCAGAAGAGGCTGAAGCCAATGAAGAAGCGCTGGGTCGTGCAGTACTGACTTTATGGCAGACCCGTATGCTCAGGACATCCAAGTTGTCGGTGTTGGATGAAGTCGAGAACGGTCTGAGTTTTTACGATTACACCTTCTTGCGCGAGTTGCCGCAGTTGTATGCGGGTCTGGAAGATTTGCTGGTCAGTAAAGATCCGTCGTTTAAGCAAACAGAATTGCCTAGCTTTATGAAGATGGGCAGCTGGATTGGTGGTGATCGCGATGGTAACCCATTCGTGACAGCGACGATTCTCGAAAAAACGCTGGCGATGCAAAGCACGAGAGCCTTTGAGTTTTATCTCGATGAATTACATACATTGGGGTCGCAATTGTCGATGGCTACCTTGCTGGTGAAAGTGTCGGATGATCTGCAAGCACTGGCGCAACGTTCGCCTGATCACTCTCCGCATCGTTCTGATGAGCCGTATCGTCTGGTCATCAGTGGGATCTATGCGCGGGTTGCTGCTACTTATACGAAGTTGTTAGGCTTTCTGCCGGCGATTCCTCCTAGCGGTGAAGCTGACGTGTATGAGACTGCAGAAGAACTGGCAGCGGATCTCGATATCGTTCACCAATCGTTATTGGAGAATGGCTCTGCAGCAATTACACGTGGGCGCTTGCGTCATCTGCGCCGTGCTGTGCGGGTATTTGGCTTCCACTTGGCGCCCGTTGATCTGCGTCAAAACTCTGATGTGCATGAACGCGTTGTCGCAGAGTTGTTGCAGGCGGCAAATCCACAAGTACGTTATCTGGAGATGACCGAAGATCAGCGGATTGAGGCGTTGATTCAGGAAATCAGTTCAGCCCGACCATTGGCTTCCCCTTATCTGGTTTATTCCGAGGAGACGCAATCTGAACTGGCGATTTACCGCGCGGCGGCAACGGCTAAAAAGCGTTACGGCGATGGCGCTGTTCCAAACTGCATTATCTCTAAAACGGATGGCGTATCGGACATGCTCGAGTTGGCATTATTGCTAAAAGAGTCTGGTTTGTTGCATCCAGCGGAAGGGCGCCTTGACGTTAATATCATTCCATTGTTTGAAACCATCGGTGACTTGCAAAACAGTGCACCAGTGATGGATCGCTTGTTTGCCATTCCGGCGTATGCCCGTTTACTTGCCAGCAGAAATAATGCACAGGAAGTAATGCTTGGCTACTCCGATAGTAATAAGGATGGAGGTTTCCTGACTTCTGGTTGGGAGTTATATAAGGCAGAGTTGGATTTGGTGCAGGTATTCGCGCGCCATCAAGTGAGATTGCGTTTATTTCACGGTCGTGGTGGCTCTGTTGGTCGTGGTGGTGGCCCGAGCTATCAAGCGATTCTTGCGCAACCGGCAGGTGCTGTCCAAGGTCAGATTCGTCTGACTGAGCAAGGTGAGGTCATTACAGCAAAATATGGTAACCCTGAAGTCGGTCGTCGCAATCTGGAAGTGTTAGCAGCGGCGACAATAGAAGCGACATTATTATCTGAAACCGAGTTGGCGCCACGCCCTGAATTCTTATCGGTGATGGAAGAATTGTCTGATCATGCGTTCAAGTCCTATCGCGATCTGGTGTATGAGACCGAGGGGTTTGAGCAATATTTCTGGGAGTCAACCGTCATTTCTGAAATTGCTGGCTTGAATATTGGGAGTCGTCCGGCATCACGTAAAAAATCTACTGCGATCGAAGATTTGCGTGCTATTCCTTGGGTGTTCAGCTGGTCACAATGTCGTCTGATGTTACCGGGATGGTTTGGTTTTGGTGCGGCAGTTCAGCATTATTTGCAAGCGCACCCTGAAAATGGCCTCCAAACCCTGCAAACGATGTTTAAAGAATGGTCATTTTTCTCTACCGTTCTATCGAACATGGAAATGGTGTTAGCGAAGAGTGATATTGGTATCGCGAGTCGTTATGCAGAATTGGTCAAAGATGATGCGCTACGTGCGCGTATCTTTCCCCGCATTGCTGCTGAGCATGCTTTAGCGATTAAAGTGTTAACAGCGATTTCTGGTCAGGAAGAGTTGTTGTCGGCAAATCCATTGTTGGCGCGCTCCATTCGTAATCGGTTCCCTTATTTGTCACCGCTGAATCACGTACAGGTGGAACTACTGGAACGATTCCGTAACGGCGATGAGGATGAGCGTGTTCGTCGCGGAATTCACTTGTCAATCAACGGGATTGCAGCTGGTTTGCGTAATAGCGGTTAATCCTCTTTGAGTATTCTCTGCCAATGAATGCAAAAAAAAACCGCACCACGTCAACGTGTGCGGTTTTTTTAGTTTTCGTGACTCATTGGCGATGGATGGAGGTGGGCTGATATTGTGGTTGTCAAAGAGGTGTGATGCTGAGTTACTCACACGGCGTTTTACCCGTGAATTTAGGCTCAATATCTGCATTATTTTTTAGCCAATATGGTGGCGCTTGTGCTAGCGTAACTAATTGCCGATAAAATGCCGTGATGCAAGAGAAAAATATTGCACTAAATTAAATTATCAACATAGTCGCAGCCTGCTTTATCACTGTTTAAGTCATCTCTTGCTGAAACTGTATTTTTCTGGCGACGTTGGTTGGCGAGCTTGGGTAAATCATGGTGATGGGCCGGATGCTCATGGGTGCTAGAGTATATTTTTATTAATCGCATTTCCGATGTGTAAGAGGTCGTAATGTCTGTGCAGTTATTAGGTGTGGTGGGATGGTCAGGAAGTGGAAAGACGACATTGCTTGAGTTTCTTATTTCTGAGCTGGGGAAACACGGCAAAAAACTCAATGTCATCAAGCATAGTCATCATGACGTGATTTTGGAGCCGCCACATAAGGATAGTGCGCGGTTCAGGGCGGCAGGGGCAGGTGAGGTGATGCTCGTTTCACCTTACCGATATGCGATTGTGCATGAACTGCATCATACTCCCGAACCATCACTGGAAGACTTGTTGCCTCGACTTGCGGAGGCGGACCTTGTATTGGTTGAAGGATATAAATGGGCTGCGATCACTAAACTCGAAGTGTTCAGACCCGATCTTGGGCGAGATGCGAATTTCTGGGATGATAAAAATATCATCGTCGTCGCATCGGATATTGCGGCGCCCAGTGATTTGCGAGAGGGCATCGTTTGGCTGGATTTGAATACGCCTAGAGCAATTGTTGATTGGATAATTGCTGCGATGCAGAATGAAAAACTATCCAGATTTTAAAAGAAAATACTAAAGAAGTGCCTCAAGGCTGCCGTTAAAGTAGTTGTCAGATAAGGGGGATTATCATGAGTGTTACTGGAATTGCTGAAGTAGCAACGACCTTGGCACAGGTCGGCACAAGTCAGGCTGTTAATATTGCAGTCCTAAAAAAAGCGAATGAATTGCAAACCGAAAATGCGACAGCGTTAATTGCTGCAATTCCGACGACAGCGCCAACGGCGAATGCGCCTACATCTAACTTACCCCCACACTTAGGGCGTCATGTTGACGTAGTAGCGTAAAACCCGATCCATTCGAAGCGTATTTAAGCGACTGATTGTGATGTGGTGAGTTCTGATGTCGTAGTGATCGCTGTCCTAAATACAGCGGGAGGCAGTTAAATGCTGAAAACAGCGTACCTGAGGTGCGCTGTTTTTGTTTGTAGAATGATCTTCAACAAGCAAAGTTTTTACCAATCGGCCATAATCTTGGCACTTTATTGCAAGAGGACGAAAATATGAGTCAAGATACATGGGGATGGTCTGATCGCTTGGTCTTAAGTTACGAGCCAATGGACGAGACACACAAAGAGTTTGTCATGCTATGTGCCGCATTGTCGGAAGACAATCCGGAAACATTCATTCAACGACTTGATGCCTTAATCGCACATTCTGTCGACCATTTCGAGCAAGAAAACAAATGGATGGAAGAAACCGCTTTCCCCCCTGCTGGCTGCCATAAGCAAGAGCATGATTCCGTACTGGAAGTAATGCGAGAAGTGCGTCAACGTGTTCTGAGTGGCGATGCTGATTTAGCACCAAGACTAGCTGAAGAGTTACCTCATTGGTTTGAGCATCACGTCGATACCATGGATAATATGCTGGCACGTTTTATGGCTGCACATAGAAGCACGGAATCGATCTCTGAGTTAACTGCTCAATTGTAGTAGTTGCGACCTCAGTGTAGGCAGAGCTTGCTCTGCCAGCCTGATTGACACCTTATTCTGCAGCGACGGTGATGCTGATATCACCTAACTGCACGACCTGACCAGCGCGGATTTTGGCTGTTTTTCGCAATTCTTGCTGCCCATCGACAAAAACGTCGCCGCTTGCCACAATGGCTTTTCCCGCACCACCGCTATCACATAGGCCAACTAGCTTCAGCAGTTGGTTAAGTTCTACAAATTCGCCTTGCAGGCTGAAATCTAATGTTTGCATGTGCGCTCCGACGCGAGTATTCAAAAAGAGGGCGAAGAATACACTAAAAGTCACCGTTTTGTGATTAAGTTTAACTTGACTATCGACCGCGGTGTTGTGTTGCGTCGTATTTTTGTTTGGACCTCGGCGATTGAATAGAGTCTTGTTGCAAGTAAATTTCTTGATTATTAATAAAAATACTATGCAGTACTTGAAAACTTAATGATTCCTAGTAGGATGCAAACTTCTGGTACGTTGAAGTCGAATAACAGTTGCCAACGATTGCATAGATATATTGAACGCGATAAATTAATTTTTTTTATAACACGTGTAAGGTTATTCCTTTTAGCTCGACTATCGTTGGTAGTTAAGATGTTTTTCACTGAAGTACCTAACTCATTTACGGAGAATCAAATGAACAATAAAGCAATGATCGCAGTCGCTCTGGCAGGTTTGGTCGGATCCTCGATGGCAATGGCAGCAGATGCACCAAAAACAGAAAAGTGTTATGGCATTGCAAAAGCGGGTCAAAACGACTGCGCTACTAAAACTGGTTCTCATTCTTGCGCAGGGCAGGGTAAAAAAGACAACGATCCAGCCGAGTGGAAAAAAGTACCAGCAGGTACTTGCGAAAAGGCTGGCGGTAAAACGGATCAAGCTAAATAAACCCGTTTAATTCCGGGGGTTATCTGAAGAGATATGCTCGCATATGCTGACGCAAACTGCTCAATTGCACCACCCACCGCTCGTTCTTGAGGGGGCCGGTGTGGGTTTGCGAACCCTGCATTATTCCGATTTTTTGGAGCAGCGTCCCGCTGTCGACTGGATCGAGGTACATGCAGAAAATTATTTTGCTGACGGTGGGTATGACTTATTTGTCCTTCAGCAATTGCGGCAGCAAATGCCAGTGAGTGTTCATGGCGTTGGCCTAGGGTTGGGTTCAGCTCAGGGCTTTCGCCAAGAACACCTCACCAAATTAAAACGCCTTATCGATCGCATTGAGCCTGCGCTGGTGTCAGAACACTTGTGCTGGGGGGCGATTGCTGGTCGTAGTATGAACGACCTTCTTCCTTTGCCGCTAACCCAAGCCGCCTTAAATTTGGTCTGTGATCGTGTCGACGCGTTACAACATTATTTGCGTCGGCAAGTGTTGATTGAAAACGTCTCGACGTACGTGCGGTTTGTTGATGACACAATGTCTGAAGCTGAATTTTTGCAGCAATTAGCACGACGAACTGGTTGCGGTGTGCTGCTCGATGTGAATAATCTTTACGTCAATCAGGTCAATCATGGTGAAGATGCGCTTGCTGCTTTGCGGGGGTTTGCATCGCTGTCGGTTGGCACTGTCGGGGAAATTCATCTGGCAGGGTATCTTGAAACCCCTGAGTGCCTAGTTGATAACCATGGTAGCCGCGTTAGCCCGCCCGTCTGGCAACTGTTTTCAGACGCGTGCGCTCTGTTCGGTACGAATATTCCTGTTCTGGTTGAATGGGATACGGATATCCCTCCGCTGCCGCTGCTTCTGGATGAGGTTGAAACGGTTCGTCGTTTGCAAGCACTTGCTGATGAATAAATGCTTTCGATCGCCTAAAAAATGAAGCTTGCCCAAATACAGCAGTCGTTTTCTGAGGCCTTGCTGGATCCGACTGCATTTGGGTCGCTAAGCCAGGAACTAAGTACGCATTCTCGCTTACAAGAGCGTTTCGCTTATTATCGAGGAAATCAGAACGGCATCTGGAACGCGGCCCTGAGTGGTGCTTACCCAGTTCTTCTACAGCTTGTCGGGGTAGATTTTTTTATGGAAATAGCGAAGGCGTATGGTATTGCTCACCCTTCTCAGTCGGGTGATCTGAATCTGTTCGGAGCGCACCTCGCAACGTTTTTGCAGGGAAGTGATTTCATTGATGCGTATCCATATTTCACCGATGTTGCAAGGCTGGAGTGGCAGTTACATCGCACCTATTATGCTGCTGATGCGCCACACTTGAGTTTGAGAGAGGCGTTATTTGCTGCCGAGACTTCTGGTCGTGATTTGGCTACAGCATATCTTGTTGTTCACCCGGCTACTTCTTTGTTTCGGAGTCAAGCAAGTGCTATTGATATATGGCAGGCGCATCAAGGTCACGGTGATGTTGTGTTTCCGGTAGATTTACTCAAAGAAAATCTAGGGTCGATTACGCGTCCTCAATGGCATGCATCGCTCACTCAACTAACCCATGCAGATTACCTGGGACTTCAGGCACTGTTTGAACGAAAGAGCCTTGGCGATGCCTTGGAGTTGGTATTGTGTGACGATGCCACGTTTGACATCGGTCTTGGGTTGCAGCGTTGGTTTTCTAGCGAAACGTTCACTCAGATCGTGTTCTCCAAATAAAAATTTTCGTGACTGCTTGTAAGAATCCAGAGATGTCACCGACTCACCAGTATTGAGTGAAACGTATATTGCACTCGCGATACGGAGTAGGTCGTCATGATTTATAAACAGGGAGAACTTGATGGATTTCTTTTTACGTCTGCACGCTTTAAGCCAGCGCTTTGATGAACAATTACAACGTTGGGGTGGTAGCTTGCTGAGTATTGGGTTGCGTTTTTTTGTTGGCTGGCAGTTTTTTAAGGCAGGCTTAATTAAAATTTCTGATTGGTCGGCAACATTGTCTTTATTTCAGGATGAATACAAGGTGCCGGTTTTGCCACCAGAAGTAGCGGCCGTCATGGGCGCTGGTGGAGAGTTGGTCTTCCCGATTTTTTTAGCCGTTGGTTTGTTTTCTCGTCCGGCCGCGCTGGGCTTGTTTGTGGTCAATGCCATGGCGGTGATTTCTTACCCCCAGTTGTTTCAGTTTGAATGCCCTGCGGCGATTAATGACCACTTTTACTGGGGTATCTCGCTGTTGGTATTGGTCATGTTTGGTCCTGGCAAATTCAGTCTCGATACCCAGCTACCATCACGCCGTCAATAAACCGTCGTTTATAGTTCAATTGTGGTGATGTACGCTTCCAGTTTATCTAGGAATATCGTCATTGAGCGCTGGAGTTCAACGATTTTTTCTGTGGTGAATTCTTTGCTGGCAAGTTCTAAGTTTTCACCGATCATTCTTAACTGCTCTATGCCTAGATTAGAACTTGCTCCTTTGATTTGGTGACCAATAGCCTTGATGTCCTCAAAGTTATCCGTCGTTAGTGCAGCATGGATTTTTAACTCCAAAGGTCGCATTGTTGTTAAGAAGAGACCTAGAATTTCCAGATGTGCCTCTTTGTCATCGCCCAGCATATCCACCAAGCGGCTGTGATCAACCAGCGTTTCCGATTCAGTTACTTCCTGTTTTGATGGTGTCGGTTCTTTCGGACTGAGGGAGATTGTTGATTTTGTGAGATATCGTATTAATGTTGCTTTTAATTCGGGTTTCGTAATTGGTTTAGATAAGTAGTCGTCCATGCCTGCGGCGAGACATCGGGGTTTTTCCTCTTGCATTGCGTTTGCTGTCAGCGCGACGATAGGCAGGTGTTGTCCCGTTTCTTTCTCTTGGTGACGAATTTGCCTTGTCGCTTCAAAACCATCCATGACTGGCATATGGCAATCCATCAGTACTAATCCATAGTTTCCAGCATTGGCCATGGCGACCCCCTCCTGACCATTATTTGCGATATCAGCTGTATAGCCTAATTGCTCTAACATGTGTATCGCGACCTTTTGATTGATCAAATTGTCTTCTACGATCAGGATTTTTTCTTTTTCTTTTTCTTTTTCTTTCGACGCTTTTTCAAAATTTGCTTGATCAATAGTCGCGTTGTTGATAACAGGTTCTTGGATTGCTTCTGTTGAAGTCGTCAATAAAATATGTGTTTGTGGGTTCAAATTTTTATGAAGTAGATTAAATAGCTGATCGTATTTAACCGGCACAGGAAGAGTGTCTGCTACTGGATATTTTAGGTATTCTGATTTGCTGGCTTCATCATTGCCAACAAAAATGAGCACGGTTGATGCGAGCCTCTCTTTGAGGTGAGCATCAATGTTGATGCCGTTTTTCTGAATTATTTGTTGTTCGATGAAGCAAAGATCATTCGTTTTTACTTGTGCTAGGTGGAGTGCAAATGCTGCGCTATTTTTTATCACAATAGGGTCTAGCCCATAAGACTCAAGATAAACTGTCAAGCAATCGGATAAGGGCTGACTGTCACAAAATATCAATGGCTGAATTTTTTTTAGTTGTTGGTGACGTAGAGATATCGTCTTTTTGCCGCAAGCTTTCAGTGGAATTTCAAACCAAAAACAACTGCCTTTTGTAAGTTGACTGTCGACACCAATGTCACCTTTCATTAGCTCGACCAATCGCTTGCAAATTGATAGACCCAAACCCGTTCCTCCAAAGCGACGGGTAATGGAGTTGTCTGCCTGAATAAACGGTGCAAATAAAGTCGGTATGACGTCGTGACTAATACCTATGCCATTATCGATAACTTCAAAACGAACAATGTCTTTATCACCCGCGGTGTCGCTACGTCCTGCCTTGATAATAATGTCGCCTTGGGTGGTGAATTTAATTGCGTTGCCAATTAGATTTAATAATATCTGTCGCAACCTGCCTGCGTCAGAGTGAACAAATTTGGGTAAGGCTGGATCAATCGTCGTGATGAGTCTGATATTTTTTCTGTTTGCTCTTTCATTGAGAATTTCGGCGCTGGCCTCAATGACGTTGAGGAGGTCGCATTCTGAATGTTCGATTTTCATTTTCCCGGCTTCGATTTTCGAGAAATCTAAAACGTCATTAATAATCGCTAATAATCCATTCGCGGATTCATCAATCACTTTGATAAATTCCCTTTGCTTTACGCCGAGATCGCTATCGAGTAATAAGTTTGTCATTCCAATTACACCATTCATCGGGGTGCGGATCTCATGACTCATGGTAGACAGGAATGCACTTTTAGCATTATTCGCTTGCTCTGCTCGAATTTTTTCCAGTTCTAGTTCTGCTTCAAAATGGTCACGAATTCGCATAAGCCAGGTGAGCAAAAAGGCGCATACCATAACAAAGCAGGCGAGAGCTATTCCGCTCCATTTGAGATTTCTCGAGCTTTCTGACCATTGAGCAACAACATAACTTTCCGAGATGGCACTCACCGCAACGATAGGGTAAGCATGCGGGGCGCGGAAATTGATGACAAACGTATCCTGTAGCGCAAAACTATCTTTACTGGTGATGTGCACGCGTCCAAAATCAGTTTCACTTTGAAGTGCTTTGAAAAATGGTAATTCAGGATACAGATTTCCAAGAATGAAATTCTCATTCGGTGTGGTACTTAGTACTTTTCCAGCGTAGTCGAAAATGGTGACGAAATTCATTTTTGAACCCAACATGTTGCTAAAATCAGTCAGCAAATAGTTGGGATTGACCATAGTGAGTAGGATGTAATTTTTATCACGCACACGCACTTGCTTGGCAAAAGGTACGCAATGGTTTGTACTCGATTGGTCTTCTTGGGCGATCCCTGTCGTGTCGAGTTCGTTGATGTCTCTGATAAAAACGGGCCGTCCCGCTTCTAGCGTAGTATTCAGTGTTTCTTTAAATCCCAACCACGAGAGGTTGATATGTTTGTTCAGTGCGTGGTGATTGGAGCTGACAAGGACATCACCCTCTTGATTGAGAATGGAGACTGAGCGGAGGTGGGTTGAGTTGCTGACTGTCGCCTCGATGATGCGACTAACCTCTGTGGTGGTGATGTCATTCGTTGACATCTCATCTTTGTTGTTGTTGTTGAGGATGCCAGTAATGACATTCAAGGAGTTATCAATTGACGATAAAGTTCTGGTTAAATGGCTTTCGAGCATTTTTGCCAGTAGCTCACCTTGGGTGTTCGCTTCCTGAATAGCTAATGCTTTATCGTGATTAAGTAAGAAAACGGTACCCAGTAGAATGCCAAAACTGAAGATTACACCCAGAATGATCCATAGCGGAAATTGGCGCAGGACGCGAATGATCTTTGTGTTGACTGGCATTCTTATATGATGGGTTTGCTAATTGGTAAGAACAATGGGATCTAACCTGTGTTTGACAGCAATTGAACGTAGACGACCATCCTTTTTCATTTTATCAATAAAAGCATTGATACGTGCTAAAAATTCCGGCTCACCTGGTGCTACAGCATAGGCATAATCTGTCATATGAAATGGTTTGGGCGGTGCTACCATGCGTGCCCAATCAGTGGTTTCTAGCATGCGTCGGCTATAAGGATAGTCCGTCATAAAAGCGTCGGCGCGTCCGGATTCAACTTCTTGTTCGCGCGTCAAGGGCGGCGAAACGACCAACAGCTTGGCGTTCTTGAGACTACCCTGCATGATGGTTACCATTAACGTGCCTTCCTGAACTGCGATGATACGTCCTGGCTTGTCAATATCCTGCCATGTCTGAATAGCGTCATTAGACTTTGATGTGATCGCGTAAATATCACTGCGCAAGTATGGTTGAGAGAAGTCCAGCTTCGCTTTTCTTGCTGGCGTAATGCCAACGGCATGCATGGCAACGTCACACTTATTTTTGACCAGATTATCAATCAGTTCCGGAAAGGAACTATCGATATATTTGACCTTTACGCCAAGTTCTTTTTCTAATTCGGCAGAAATATCAATATCAATGCCGGTTAATGTTTTAGTTTTTGGATTTCTAAAAGTGATGCTGTAATAATCAGGCCAGATGCAGACTTTTAATTCTTTGGATTGAATGATTTCTTGAAGTTTGTTTTTTGGGCTTACAGACTGCGCTGATGCTGACAAAATGATACTGCTGAGGAGAGATGCAGTCAGAAATTGGAGAGAGAACAGTGGTTTCATTAGCATTCCTTCGTTTTTCACAGACTTGAAGTCTAAAAAGATATTAGGGCGTGTTGACATTTATTTTAACCAAAGCATCGAAGCTGCAATTGCCACAAATGAAGCAAATCGTTCAGCGAGTTTGTCGTATCGCGTTGCAACCCGCCTAAATTGTTTGATGTGAGCAAA